>CALKGI010000131.1 GCA_938085045.1 uncultured Alteromonadaceae bacterium | reverse complement strand
AATGGCGACTATGAATCGATTGAAGCTTTGACGTCGGCACAAAGTGACGCTGCTTTCAAACCGACTTTTAAACAACTGCCCTACAACTACATCAATCTTGGCAGTCAGTCATCAATATGGCTGAAAATCACCAGCGTTATTCCTCAAAATAAGCCCGGTAATATCTTGCTAGTGCAGCGCAACAACATCAAAACACCAGCGCAGCTGTATTATCAAAGTGAAGACAAAGTTTGGCATGAACAAGTGCTGGTGGGGTCGGCGCAATTTCATCATCATTTGGTGAGTAATTTGCCCAAGCAGATGGCAACCAACACCTTTTATTTAAGGCTGCATGGCCAGTATTTACGGGCGACTATTAAGCTATTGCCGCAACCACAATTCTTTGATTTTTTGCAACGTTCGGCAGTATTCGATGGATTGTATTACGGCATGTTACTGCTGTTTATTGTTTATAACTTGATGTTGTATATCAGGTTTAAAACGCCTGCTTACTTGGCCTATAGCACGCTCTTGACGATATTGTTGCTGTGGTTTTTGTCGGGGCAAGGCTGGTTAACTTTTATGTTGCCAAGTACATTATGGCTGCAACACATTACCGTGGTGCTTGGGTTGATGTTGGCCATTAGCAGCGCTGAATTTGCCAAGCATTATTTGCAAGTCAAAACGGTGTCGGTTCGCTTATTTAAAGGGTTGTCGGCCTTACAACTTGTTTTAGCGGTATTCTTATTGGCAAAAGTGACCGTAGCCGATGCCGTGGGGGCAATGTTACACAACATCGGTTATGGGGTAGGTTTGATTGCTGCTTTGGCGCTTATGGTGGGGGGTTTCTCAGCTGCCTTACTTGGTGTGAAACAGGGCAAAGCCTCGGCGTTGTATAAACCCGCTTGGTACTACATTGGCGCAACTGTGTTATTTTTTGTGATGGCTCTACTGATGGGGTTATCGGCGGGCAATATTATCGCATTGCCTTTTTCATGGCGGTTTTTGCAGTTGGCCTCGGTGGTTGAGGTGGTGATTTTTTCTGCCGGTTTGGTGTCGATAGTGCATCAGCAACGTCAAAAACATCAAGAGCAGCGTGAAAAACAACGTCAAGTTGAAGCGCAACTAGCCATTGCTCAAGCCGAGTTGGTTGCACAATTACAAGTTACTAATCAGCTTAAAGACAACATTATGAAAAGTGCGCTCGACCCAAAACTGTTCCCTCAGTTGGCCAGAATTACCAACATATTACCTAATATTCACTATATTCAGGCGCTGGGTAATTGGTGTCAGGTAAACTACGTGAAAGGCAATAAACGTAAGCAAATTGACCTTGAATGTAACTTGCAAAACCTTATCGACAGCTTCGGCGACGATTGTTTTGTTAGGGTGCACAAATCGTATTTAATTAACCCGCAACAAGCCATAGTTTTGCAGCGCCGAACCTCTGCCGATTACGATTTAAATATCAAAGGTGAACTTATTCCGGTGGGACGAAAATACCTTAATGACGTGAAATCTTTGGTTTAAAACCCGATGCTCTCTACCGTTTGTCAAATATCCCTGTTCATTTAGAAAAAAAATTAAAGTTAATAAATACAGCGGGTTATACGCAAATAGTTATACATTTCACTCTACGCTTTGAAAAAACGGCTATTGCCGGGTGTGTTAATTCAGCTTAAGGTGACCTTCTTAAAATCACTCTCCTTTAATTGGAAAAAAATCTATATGGAACTCAAATCTCACCGCTTTTTATTACTTGTTTTAATGCTGATGTTACCCGGGTGTGCCAGCATTCCGCTGGCAACAATGGCACATTTTTCTGGCTTTGGGCCACAAGATATACTCGAACTAAAACCGCAAAACCTCAGAGTTAAAGCGACAATTAACGCATCTGTTGGTATTGATTTGGTTAAAGCCACAAGTATCAGTTTGGGCGTAAAAACCGAACAAGGTTTGGTAAACCTGAAATTGCCATTACAAGCGCTAAAGCAACAAACCATTGCGGCAAAACAAAGCCTGTTTTCAAGCTCGCCAGCTTATAGCGTGCAATACATGAAATTGAGCGAGCAGGGCATTGTCGATTTTGAAAAGTTTCAGCAATTGGTGAAAAGCAAAAGTATTAAAGGTGGCAGTTTCAGTGCGGGTTTGAATTATTCTACCGAGGACAAAAATCAAAAGCTCAACCCAAACGATGAGACGGTTTATTTTTCAGTTGCCATTAAGCTTGGGCAAAGTAAAGATTTTGTTGCTTTGATAGAACGCTATGAGATTGAGAACCTGTAGTCACTCAACCTTAAAACTGATATCAAACAGTACTCCTGAGCTGTCTTGTTGTTCAAAGATGATTTGCCCACCAAGCTTTTGGGTGATGAGGTTGTAGGCGATATTCATGCCCAGCCCTAAGCCCTTTTGGTCGCCTATGCGATTGCCAAAGGGAATAAACAGCGATTCCAGCTCTTCTTTTGTCATGCCTTTGCCAAAATCTTGATAGGTTATTTCCAACGTCTTTTTATTGAGTTCAAATGCAATGTTGATTGTTGCATCTGTCTGCTCATCGATTGGGTAGCCGTGCTTTAGGCTATTGTCGGCCAACAATTGCAATATTTGACTTAATACCTCGCTATAGCTTCTGAATTTTAGTGTCGGTGGATGTTCTATTTGCCACACGATGGCGCGGTTGGGGTGTTTAAAGGCGACTTCGGCTTTTACATCGAGCATCAACCGGGTTATGTCGATGGTGCGTGATTGTTCTGAGTAGGTGTGAATATTGAGCTGTTTGAACCTTTCGACCAATTCTGACACTGTTGTTAGGCTTTTTGATAAAACACTGTCGGATGCATCAAGACCTTCAACCAATTCATTAAGGCCTTTTTTGCTGATCTTACCCGTTTGAATCATATTTTTTAGTTTGGCGCTATAACTGGGCAACATTGAAGAACCCGTAATTGCAATACCCACGGGTGTATTGAGGTTGTGGGCAACGTTATGAACCAGTCCACTTAAGTGATCGATGCGGGCAGCTTCAATCTCGGTTTGGCGCCGCAGTGCTGCATTGTGTTTTTGTTGATAGAGGTAATGAATGAGATATGAAACCGCCAACAATATTAACAAATGAAACCAGCTTCGCTCATAAAAGTGTGGCGCAATACTCAGCGGTAGTTTGGCACTGACCTGACCCCAGCGCCCATCATAAAAGCGAGAGGTCACTTCAAATACATAGTCGCCAGCACTTAAGTTGGTAAAAGAAACCTGACGCCTGTTTTGCGCCGACTGCCATTGACTTTGGTAGCCTAAAAGTCGGTATTTAAACTGAATTTTATCTGGGTTGTCAAAACCGGTTGCACTGTATTTTATGCGAATATCTCGTTGTTTGGCATTGAGGTTTTGGCTGGCTGGGAACCAGCGGGTATTGTCATCATAAACGATGTAATCGATGGCATTGGCGGGCACGCCTTGGATTGTTGATAAGCTTTGCGGGTCGATTTCGACCAATCCCGCCATACACGGAAAAATCAGTTTATTGGTTTTGGTATGCCATGGGGCAGGTGAAGCTGAATTGCATTCACTGGGATTTAGGCCTTCGTTGCGGCCAAAGGTGGTTGAGCGTATTTTTTGGTTGCTGCTGGGCATATGGTTTTCAAGGTCGGCTCTTTTTATGCGATTAATGCCTTTGTCTGAGCTTAACCATAAATATCCAGCGTCATCTTCGGTGATGGTCCAGATGAAATTATCAAACAAACCATCGTCTTTGGTAAATCGGGTTAATTTGTTATTTTTCAACCAACTTAATCCATCGCCCTCTTGACTGCCAAACCACTTGCCCCCGTCTTTGTCGAGGTAAAAGCTGATTTGAGCACTATCGCTTAATATTGGCTGAGAGGGATTTTGCCAGCGGCCATTTTTATAAAACGCCACGCCATCCATGGTACCAGCCCACATCACCCCATTTAGCCCTCGTTTGAGCCAACGAACGCGGCGTTTGCCTGATTTGGCAAGGTCGCCTATAACGCTGATTTGTCCGTCTTTTATGGTGGCAACCCCATTGTCTGTGCCTATCCAAATGTCATTATTTTCACTTGAAGTTAAGGTGGTGACCCAGTTTGATAGGCCATATTGGGTTAGGTCCCAATGGGTTATTTGACCCTCACGATACATGGCCAATCCTGCTGTTGTGCCAAGCCACAAGTTGCCATTAGCGCCGGGGTAGAGTGCGTGAACTGTGTTTGTGGGTAATCCATCTTTGGTGGTTAGGTGTTTGGTTGTGCCATCGTGATATTTTATCGCTACGCCTTGTAGGTCGGTGCCCATCCAGTAAGCCTTATCGTATTCAATAACTGTTCTGACCGACATTTGTGGCGTTACTCGCACTTTGGGCGGCGTTAAGCGGTGTAACCCTTTAGCGTAAAATCCAGCCCATAGGGTGTTGTTTGCGTCAAGCAACAGCGAGAATATTCTTGATTGAACTTTTTGCGCTCGGGTTGATTGTTCATCAAAGTTTATGATTTGCATTTGTTCTTTGATAAAACGTACCACGCCCAATGTTGTGGCCATCCACATTGCGCCACTGCTATCGGTTAGTATTTCTTCTACATTGGCTCCCGCCAAAGGTTGATAGTGTTTTGGGCGGCTTATTTTGCCATTAATTAGACTGAAAATACCATGTTCGCGAATGCTGAAAAGCCAGTGATTTTCGCCCATTTGAAATAGAGTAAGCACGTTGGCTTGTGGCAAATTATCCCATTTTCTGTGCTGGTCACCATTAACATGATGAAGCTGACCTAGGTTGGTGCCATACCAAAATTCAGTTTCAGATAAAACCACCAGCGCGGTAATGTGCAAATTGTTGTGCTCAAATCGGTGAATAATGGGGTTGGGTCCAAAGCGTACAATACCTTTGGCGCAGGCGTACCAGAGTTGACCTTGGCTATCGACGGTAATTTTATCGATTCGGTCGCACAAAAGGCCGTTTTTTTCGTTGAACTGTTCGAGCTTGGCGCCGGATATTCGGCCCAGCCCCTTGTTGACGGGAATAAAATAGACATCGTCATTGGGCATGACCTGTACATCTGAAATGTGACCCCGATGGAATTTATTTTGCTGCTCAGCAAATACAGGCAAAAAATCGACACCGTCAAACTTTAACAGACCATTAAAAGTGGCCAGCCAAATTGTTTGATTGGTGTCTTGAGCCAAACCAAAAATGCCCGGGAAAGGTTCGTTTGACAGTTGTGACCACTGTTGATGTACGTAGTTGTTTAATTCAAGTGGTGGGGGGCGCTGCTGTGTAAGAATGGGCTGTGTAAGACTGGGCTGCACAAGAACAGGCTGTGCAAAAACGGGGTGAGAAAAATTCGATAGACTAAGCAGTAAGAACCAAATTCCAGTGGTTAGTAGGACTCTCCAGTTAGATGCTTCAATCAAGAAATGGCCTTAGAGAATGCTTTGCCCAGCCGAAGGTTATAAGCAATATTAATATTCATCGTATTGCCCTTCTACAGCTTGAATTTTGTTTTGCTCGGCAAGGCGCTGATAGCTTTTAGTGATGATTTGCAGTTGTTTAGCACTCACACTTTTTTTGCTAAAAGCGTAATAAACGGGGTTGCGATTGATGACGATTGGGTGCACTTGCAAAATCGAATAATCGGGGTTTTTGTCAAACTCGTGTTTTAAATAGGCCTTTTCTGCAAAAAATCCCAGTGCCCGACCTTTACGTATCATATCGATGTTAACAACATTGTCGGTCAGGTAAATCAGCCTTTTATTCAATTCGAGGTTTTCGCCAAGCAGCTGTTCAAATCGATGGCCAATAAAAGTGCCTCGTTGACGCATCAAATTGACTTGCAAGGTCTTCATTTGGTCCCATTTGGTGATTAAAGGAAAGGCGTCTTTTTTGCTGACTAAAAGTAGGTTTTCCATTCTTTGCGGACCAACAAAGTGCATGTAGGGGGCCCTTTGCTGGGTTTTGGTGACATTGAGCATCATGTCGATTTTACCCATTTTCAACAGCTCCATACCTCGGCCCCAAGGTAATTCGACAAAAGTGTAGTTGCAGTTACTTTCATCGAGCAGCACTTTGGTATAGTCAATATCGATGCCAGACCAATGACCATGCTGGTCTTTCATTGCAAATGGTGGGAACGCAAATGTGCGCACGCTTAAGTCGCAGGCTTGGGCGCAAGACATCAGTAGGCAACTGATAATGCAAAAAATTGAAATGAATGTCGGAAAAAAGTGCATTTAAGTGTACAAAAATCAACCAAGTTAATATTAATTCTGGTCGTCAGTGGTGCCATTGTCAACGACTATATTTTTTGTACACAAAACCAATATAATTTAACTCACTCGATAAATGGTTGAAGCTTATTGTGTTGTGACCCTATTTGGTTCCTTTTTTATCTACCTTCTTTTATTGCGTCCTTTGATTGCGGTATGACACAGGTACAACTACGCTTGAAATTACCTTAAACCGACCTGTTTAAATATTATGACAAACAGCACTGAACAATCTGACACTTTTTTGGCCATATCGGCTTGGTTGACCGGGTATGAACCCGTTGAACTGCAAGGCACCGGTATGGTGGATACTTATTATTCAACCCTTCGTGAGCACATTACCGCCGTCAATCTCGATGCCTTTTTCGCTGAATCTGACTTTATTTTAATCATGGCGCAGTCTGATGTTGATGCCGCCAAAGCACGCACGGCAAGTCATTTAATGCAAAATTCCAGCTTCAATAGCCTAGGTAAACAAATTATTTTGATGTGGTATATCGGCCAGTGGTTTGCCGACCCCAGTGGCGACCCTAATAACTCGGTGCAAATTGATGCGCAATCGTATGTTGAGGCGTTGATGTGGCCTGCGGCAGACACCCATCCACCGGGTGCTAAAGAGCCGGGGTTTGGCTCGTGGGCATACAAACCTGTTGCTGTTGATACATTCAACGTGACTTTATAACTTGCCTAGGGTCTGTTGATCTTTGGAGTGGATTTTTGCAGCGAGTTGTTTGTTCTTTATACAAGGCAGAGGTGATGCAGTGTGGTTGTTCCACATAAATCAGCGATAACGCAGTAGAAAGGACAAACAAACGCTGTCCTTCGGGTTCGTTTCAAAGTGCTTTACTCTTTGTTGCCCGTTATTCACTTATTCCCACAAGGATGTGGGTCATTAGGGTAACGCAGGAGCAGTTACCGAGATGACTAGGCATCATAACGGCCGCCGCGATTAAAGCGCTTTGAATTCGAACAAAATTTCAACTCGAAAGATCAACAGACCCTTATTAACAACGGAATAATTAAAATGACTGAAAAAAACTATGACGTAGTTGTTGTCGGCTCGGGCATTGCCGGGGCAGTGTTGGCCAAGGTGTTAACCCAAGCAGGCAAAGAAGTATTGATGCTCGAAGCCGGATTAACCGCTGGTATGGCACTTACTCCACAAGATGATTATGAAAACTATCAATCTTACCTACAACGATTTTACGAAACCACCATCAAAGCCACCAACACACCTTATCCCGAGATAGAAGATGCGCCATCTATCAATGTATTAGACATACAGGCGCAAACGCCTTATGAGACTGGTTATATGGTGCAATTGGGGCCACTACCATTTGCCAGTGACTGTTTGCGTGCGCCGGGTGGCACTACCATGCATTGGTTAGGCAATGTGCCGCGGATGTTACCCAATGATTTTCAAATGAAAACCCGTTATGACCAAGGTGTCGATTGGCCCATTTGTTATGATGACTTGGTACCATATTACGAAATGGCCGAGAATGAAATTGGCGTGGCCGGAGACGTTGACGCTCAACAAGGCCCAGATATGAGCCGTAGCAATTATGGTCCTGACTATGTTTTTCCGATGGACAAAATACCGCAAAGTTATCAAGACCAAGTTTGGATGAAAAGTACCAATGGGCTTGATGTGTCGCTATATGGACAGCACTACACGGTTAATTGCATTAGCATGCCGCAAGGTCGAAATTCTACGCCGAATAATGATTATCGCTATGCAAACACCGTTTGGGACCCGGCCAGTCAATCGCTCATATTGACCACCACAGATGAAAATTATGAAGTGGTAGGCGCGACTTGGAACAGTTATACCGGCGAACGCTGCGAAGGCAACGCCAGCTGCGTGCCAATTTGCCCAGTTCAGGCCAAATATAATGCGCTGAAAACCTTGAAAAAAGCTGACACTAGCAAGCTCGACATTATCACCAAAGCGGTAGCGTCGAAGGTTTTGATTGAACCTAAAGGCACCGATGTTGCGGGCATAATGTACAAGGCTTATACCGACCCAGATTCGATTGAATACACCCCACACATCGCCAAAGGTAAAATCTATGTGCTAGCGTGTAGCGCGATAGAGAATGCTAAATTACTGTTGGCATCTAATGTGGCTAATTCGAGCGATCAGGTGGGCCGAAATCTAATGGATCACATGGTGTTGTTGACTTGGGGGTTGCTACCCGAAAAAGGCTACCCATATCGCGGTCCGGGTTGTACAACTTATATTCCGACTTTTCGCGATGGCGAATTTCGTAAAGACTTTGCTGCATGGATATCACCTATCGATAACTGGGGTTGGTCGTGGCCTACCTTCGCACCGGGTTCTGATGTGACCAATGCGGTGATAGATAATGCGATGTTTGGCAAAGATTTACGTAGTCACTTAAATGCCGATGTGCCGCGTCAAACTTTGCTGCATTTTGAGTGTGAGCAGGCACCTTGCGCAGACAATCGGATAACCATCAGCGAAAAATATAAAGATCACCTCGATAATTTCCGACCCGTCATTCAGTACGATGCGTCTGATTATATGCGTAAATCTTTTAAAGCGGCCAAACACGTATCTGATCAAATCTTTGCTGCTAACAATATTGAAGATCACACCGTTTATAGTCCGACTGAAGCCGATTATGTCACGTGGGACGGGCAGGGTTATACCTTTCGCGGGGCAGGGCATATCGTTGGCACCCACCGTATGGGCAGTAGTGCTGATGAATCAGTCGTGGATAAAAACCAGCGTACGTGGGATCACCAAAACTTGTATCTGGTCGGTTGTGGCAACATGCCAACGCTGGGCACATCAAACCCCACGTTGACCATGACGGCGATGACTTATCAGGCGGCCGAATCCATTCTCAAACAATTAGAATCAAACAATTAAGGAGTGCTCATGAACGCAATTATTCAACAAAGACAAGGCCGTAAACGTCATAAGCGCAAAAATCACGACAAGTGCTATAAAAAATGCGGCACGATTAGAAGCGTCAAAGATTTACGTAGGCATCTGCAAACGGCGATAGAAATTGAACACGCCACCTTGCCGCCGTATTTAACCGCACTGTATTCGATTAAAGAAGGCACCAACGCTTTTGCTTATCAGACCATTCAAAGCGTAGCGATGGAAGAAATGCTGCACATGATTTTGGCGTGCAATATTCTCAACGCCATTGGGGGTCACCCGGCCGTCAATAGAAAACGATTCGTGCCTAGCTACCCCGGCTATTTGCCTCATAGCAGCGATGCTTTTATTGTGGGTTTAGGCAAACTTTCGCCTGACGCGATTAATACTTTTCTCGCCATTGAGCAACCCGCTGCGTCTGGTTCACCGCCTCAACCCGATCACTGGGATACCATTGGTCAGTTTTACGAAGCCATTGAATATGCCCTTTGTCATTTTGATTTAGTTACCGAGGGCGGCATATTTACGGGTGATGTGTCGTATCAATTAGATGAAAACGACTACTATGGTGGCGGTGGTAAGCTGTTTAAAGTGTGTAATTTACGAGATTCAATCGTCGCTATTCAAGAAATTCTTAGCCAAGGAGAAGGCATGAGCGACAGCATCTTCGACAGCGATGAATTATTTGGCGAAGCGGTAGATATTGCCCACTATTATAAGTTTAACGAAATAAAAGAAGGCCGCCGATATACCCTTAATGGCACACCCGACAAACCGCCGCAGGGCGAAAAAGTTGATGTCGATTATGAGCAGGTGTACAACATGCAGCCCAATCCGTCGATTAAAAACTACCCTGAAGGCTCGGCGTTGTGGCAGCAAACGAATGATTTCAACAAAACCTATATGGCCTTGCTCGACAGCATTCATGATGCTGTTAATGGTAATCCAGATGAGTTAAAACGGGCTATACCTTTGATGTATGACATCAAATATAAAGCCATTGCGTTGATGAAAACGCCTTATAAAGATGGGATGACCGCAGGGCCCAGTTTTGAGTTTGTGAGGTGATTCTTTGGTTTTTTATTCGGTTTTAATATAATGTAAAAAGTTACCTTTTGTGCTTGATTAATAAACAGCTCTAACTTATGCTGGATAAATAACCATGTATTTTTATCCAGCGTAAAGAGGTGTTATATGCGACATTTAATTGATCCTATGGTCGACTTTGTGTTCAAACTTATTTTGGGAACTCCCGGAAACGAAAACCTATTAATTGACTTTATTAACGGTATAGTCAACCCACCTTCTTTGATCGTTTCGGTTACTTTTATAAATCCCTTTAATGAAAAACAACACGAAGAAGACAAGTACTCTGTTGTAGATATCAAGGCTACGGACCAAAACGGCGTTAAGTATCAAATCGAAGTTCAGCTAACTGAACCCTCTTTTTTGTGTGACCGAATGCTTTATACGTGGAGCTCGATTTATCACACTCAAGCTGATAAAGGAAAGCAGTTCGATGTGCTCAAACCGGTTATTTCGATTTGGTTGCTTAGTGGTTCAATGTTTAAGGGCGACGATAAGTATCATCATGAGTTTGGTTTGTTCGATAAAGACAGTCATTTATGCCTGTCGCAACATTGTCAGATTCATGTGTTGGAATTAGAAAAGTGGCGAAAACCTGACAGGTTACAGCCCCAAGATTATTGGTTATACTTCTTTAAAGAAGCTAAACACTGGAGAAACCTTCCAGATAATCTGAAGGTATTGGCCGTTATGAGGCAGGCTATGAGTACGTTAGAATCAATCGCAGAATCAGAAGATGAATATTTGGCCTATATGTCTCGGCTAGATCGAATTATGCTTAAGAATACCCATGAGGCCTTAGAAAAAGAATCAAAGGAACAACTGAAAAAGTCAGAGGAACAACTGAAAAAATCAGAGGAACAGCTGAAAAAATCAGAGGAACAGCTCAAAGAGACTAGCGATCAGCTCAAAGACACAAACGATCAGCTCAAAGACCGCAACGCGCAGTTAGAAACGGCCCAAACTGAAAAAGCTCAGTTGCTTGAATTGTTAAAGCAAGCAGGTATAGATACTAAGATTTAGTTAATTACAATACTCAAGGAATAAGTTGTTTGTCAGTTTTAGTGGTGTTTTGAGCTGCGCCGGCTATCAATAGGTCAAGTTTCGTTTGTTGCTCAATTGTCGTTTTATGGTCTGTGCCAAGTGCTTGTTGGTACAGGCTTAGCGCCTTATGGTAATAAGTTTGAGCTTGTTGTTTATTTCCTTTATTTCGATGTACATTGCCTATTTTATCCCAAATCTCGCCTATTTCTGGGTGCTTTTCGCCGTAAGCTTGAATATAAAAACCTAAGGATTGTTGCAAATAATCTAGCGCCACATCGTATTCGCCGATTGAGTGTTTAATTAATCCGAGGTTGTATAAATTCAGCGCATAACTGATGTGGAACTTGCTGGAGCTATTTTTGTTTATGGCCATGGCTTTTTGCAGATAAGACATGGCCTCATCGTAGCGTTTCTGACTTTTAAGCGGACCTGCCATATTGTTATAGAGCTTGGCGACATTGGGGTGTTGCGCACCAAAGCGTTGTATCGTTACCCTTAAGGCATGTTCGTATTGAATGGTGGCTTGAGCGTGTTGGCCTGTTTTAGAATACATAACAGCAAGGTTGCCCCGCTGCGTGGCAATTTCTGAATGGCCTTCGCCGTAATGGCTGGTGGCCAATTCGGTCGATTTTGCTAAATCGATAATGGCTTCAAGCAACATGTCTTGTCTTTTCTTAATTAATCCGCGGGTGGCGTAAAGGTCGATGAGTAGGTCTTTGTTACTTTGCATCATAAAAGGCGGTAGGGTGTGATAGGCATCAAACGCTTTTTGAATGAAATCAGTCGCTTGTTTGTCGTGAACCAAAAATGTGTGGGCCTGAGCCAAACCCCGGTATAACTCGACACGCAATCGGGTTGTCGCCTGATGCTGGTCAATTCGAGCCAAAGCATCGAGGTAAGTGACTTGAGCTTGTTCGAATTGCCGCGTTTTTCTGTAATAGTTGCCCATATGAAACAAATCTTCTGCCACGGCCAATGAGTTGCTGTTGGCTTTTTTGTCGATTGCTAAAGCCGATTCAAAAGCGCTTTTGGCCAGTGGATATTGGGCAAGTATATAGCGGGTTTCGCCAAGGGCTCTTAAAATTGTGGTGTTTTGTGGTTCTGCATTAACGGCTTTTTGATAATGGACGGCGGCATTGGTGTAATCTTCTTTGTCAAAATACTTTTTGGCCAGTTGTACAGATTGATTGGCGACTTGATGTTCGAGCTTTATGACGTTTTTCTCTATTGCATCGAGGCTTTGGTTATCTGTTTGATTGGTTATTAGTAAAACTGAAATTATGGTGATACAGAGTATGGCTGTGGCGATCAAAAACGGATATTTTACGGTAAAAACGGACGATGATTTATTAGAGGGTTGTTGAAGTTCGGGTTGAGGCGTTTCAACTTCACTGGCCTGCTCGAAAATAAATTCGGGCACGTATGAACGCACTGGCAATACAATTTTCACCTTCGCTTCGTGAGTCTCGTAATATTCTTTTAATTTGGTTCTTAGCCGGGCAGCCGTGACTCTAACGAGCGTGTCGGTTTGTGGGTCGAAAGATTCGGGTCGCTCAAAGACTTCGATGGCGATGGTATAACCGTTGAGGTTGTCGGTTTGGTTATTGAGCTTGGCATGTACAACATAATTGAGTAAGACTTTTAGGCGCTGAGCTTTGGCAAATGATTTGCTAGCTAGGATATCGTTGAGTGCATCAAGGACTTTTTGCGGCTCTTGAGGCGCTTGGTCACCACGCATGTTGAATGCCTTTTTTGGGTCAATAAATCTGCTGCGCAGTTTTAATAAAGGCGGTTCTAGCGGGAACAGCCATCAGTGGCAAATCATAATCTTTATTGATGGGGTTTGCTATCTTTTTGCGCTTTGGTGTGAGTATGCAGGGTAGTCGCTGTCGTGACTAAGGGGCGTAGAGCACGTAACCAAGGCTTGAAGCATTAAAGCCAGATATTCGATAATCAGACACGCCATGAAGTTCTTCAATCACTGACAATTCATTTTGACACATGTTCTTGCTGGCGTTGGCCCCAGGCACACAGCATATCTAGAATGGGTTTTAGTTCGTCTGCCAAAGGAGTGCTACTATATTCGACCTTGGGAGGGACTTGGGCATAAACTTTTCGTATGACTAGGCTATCTCTTTCAAGCTCACGTAGTTGCTGGGTCAGCATCTTTTGAGTTATTTTTGGAATGCACTTTCTCAATTCACCAAATCTCAGGGTATTTTCTCTTAAATGAAATAAGATAATCACCTTCCACTTACCACCGATAATGTTCATTACCGACGTCATCGGGCATCCGGCATTATTAATATCAAAATCTTCTACTGCTAACTCATTGTTTTTATTCATAGGTAACCTTTTCCATACTATCTTACTAATTTGTGCTTACTTGAATACATCGTACTAAATTATTATAGTATCAAAAATATACTAACGCGACTTAATATACTAACTGGTATTAATACACTTACTGGCACTAATATACTACAAAGTATAAATACCCAATTGCCTTTTTTGTTACCAAGCGTCATGGCTATATCGAATTGAAGGCACTAATATTTTTAATGAAGTTCAGGGTGAGCAGCAATCTGTCAACCGAGTCGATTTGAATTGGAGAGAAATGAGCATGATTAATACAACTAAGGCATTATTGGCGGCACTTGCATTGAGCGCAGCAACAAGCGTAATGGCAACTGAGTTTATCTATAAACCCACTTCGCCGACAGAGATATCAGTTAATTTACAAAAAGCCAAAGGGGGGCACTTAGAGCGTTTTCTTAAACCATTTGAAGTCCAACGATTAAGCGAGAATGCCTACTGGATTGCTGTATCTAATTATAATGTTACTGTGCTTGTTGGCAAAGAAAGTGTATTGCTTATTGATGCTCCTCACGGAACCGGCCAAAGACTTTTAAATGCCATTAAAACCATTACCGATAAGCCCCTAAGTGCCATTGTTTACTCACATGCTCATGCAGACCATGTGGGAGATTCAAGTGTTATCTTAAAAGCGCTTGGTGATAAGAACATCTCTATATACGCCACTAAAGAGGTCAAAAACTCGCTAATCTCTCATAATGTGACTATGCCCGCACCAGTGACAAAAATTATTTCTGAGCGTTTGACGTTTGAAGGTCATACATTAGAAATCTTTAGCGATTTTAATGGACAT
>CALKGI010000130.1 GCA_938085045.1 uncultured Alteromonadaceae bacterium | reverse complement strand
TGTGTAGGAAAAAAACTGACAGAATGGGGGGTTATTTCTTGCTAATCATGAGGTTAAGGCCGATAAGAAAACCAATCATCGTTTCAAGGGAGTCAAGGGCGGTCAAGTGTTGACGGGCCCCCACCCTGACCCTAGAAGACATTGTTGATGAGATCACATGACGCCTAAAATAATAATTAAGTAAAAGGTTCTAACAATACTAATGAAACAAACAACCAATACGTTATCCACTTTATTTTAAATTAGCACACTAAATTATATTGGATTTCTTTTACCAACAAAGGTATTCTTCACCCCATAATAAATGGGGTTATAAAACCTCATAAAAGGTAATGAAGGTAAGTGACGTGAATGCCCCAATTGGCATAAAAAAATCCAGCAAATTTGGACTTGAACCGGGAAAACTGGTCGAGATTCTAATTGACTACCCAACCCGGGTTCGTTTGTCATTGGTATTAATTGGTTATGAAGCGGGCAACTATATCATTTTGAAGCGCCCGCCCGGCAAATCGAAAAACCAGTACGCCGATGTATTGGTCGAAGGCAACACGCTCATCGGACACTATATTATCGAAGGTCAAAAAGGCTTGAGTTGTGGTTTTAAAACCAGCATTCGTCATGTCACCAACTTCCCCGACAGCTTTTTGATTTTAAACTACCCCAAGCATATCCATCATAAACATTTGAGAAAACACCAACGCATCGACGTCCACCTGCCCGTTAAAATCACCGTAGACGATGGTACAGGTTGTGACAATAAAGTGGGAATATTGGGCATCATCATGGATATCACGCCACTGGGTTGTGCGCTGGAAATTGACCCCGATGACATAAAAACAGACTTAACAGACAGCTTCGTTCGACTCGATTTATATCACCCCCTAGGCCAACTAATCGAACTCGACGCCAACGTTTGCAACAGCCGAGTTGAGCACGACAATGTCAGTCTGGGCGTGTCGTTTGTCAATGGTAACGAGCACATTGATGATTTACTCAAACACCTGTTGATTTGCACTTCAAGGTAACAAAACACCACCCTATTATTGCTGCCTAAACTCATTCGGCGACAGGCCAAATTGGGCTTTAAAGCATTTGCCAAAATAACTTTGTGAAGAAAAACCCACTTCAAAAGCGGTGACACTGGCTGTTTTACCTTGGGCTAACAAGATTTTCGCTTGTTCTAAACGAAAGCGACGTAAGTATTCTGAGGGCGTCATATCAAGAATACTTTTGAGCTTTCTAAAGAATTGACGTTGGCCAATGGCAAATGCCCCAGCAATATCTTCTATGGCCAAATCGGGGTCGGTATATAGCGGCGTTAATATGTCATTGAGCTTTTCAACAAATAGCTTCTGCTGCAACTGCTTGTGGCCCTGCACTTGCAATTCTTGTTGTTCTTCCAATTCTTGTGTCTGTTCTAGCCCCTTTGTGTCTGTAGGTTGTGGCTCAAATACAGTTTCGCCGAAGCGCTTTTTCAAAATATTGCGAATATCGAGCAAGTTGTTTAGGCGAATATTAAGCTCTTCAACATCAAAAGGTTTAGTGAGGTATTCATCAGCTTTTTGATGCCAGCCTTTTAAGCGGCTTTCCCTATCACCGCGAGCCGTTAATAAAATAATAGGAATATGACTGGTCAAGTCGTTGGTTTTAAGCAAATGTGTCGATTGATAACCGTCCATTTTTGGCATCATCACATCGCTAATAATAAGGTCAGGTATTTCTTCAATTGCCCTCGCCACGCCCTCTTCACCATTACGGGCGGTGATAGCTTGAAAGTTTTCGGTAATATTATCAACAATGTAACGCCGCATATCGTCGTTATCTTCAATCACCAACACCGTAGGTTTATCATTGTTGGTTGAATTTAATAGCGCTGGTTTATCGACAACGCTGCTTTGTTGACGGGTTATGCTCATCAATTCCATGGCGATGATCTCATCATTTAAGCCGCTGTTCACCTGTGCATCTGAAACCTCACCAATGATAGGCAAATAGACTGTTAGCGTAGTGCCCTCGCCCAATTGGCTTTTGAGGGTGATAGTACCCTGATGCGCCTCGACAAGGTTTTTCACCAACGCCAAGCCTATGCCTGCCCCGCTCACTTGTTCACTTTGTTCATCTAGCACCCGATGATAACGCTCAAAAACCGCAGTTTGTTTATCTGCCGGTATACCTATGCCGGTATCTGCCACTTCAATTTTAAGCTGATTGTCGCTCGTGCGTATCGACTCAATGGTAATGCTATCGCCGGGTTTGGCATATTTGATGGCATTAGAGAGCAAATTAAGAATGATTTTTTCAAGCGCATCGCTGGTCAATTCAAAATTAACCGCATCAATCTGTTTAACAGTTAAGTCTATGTGCTTTTCTTGTGCCAAATCGCTAAACGCTTGCGCTATCAAGCTGATGATTTTTCCGGTGGCTTGAGGTAATTTTTGGGTGATGGCTTTTACTCTGAACGTTTCGAGGTTAAGCAGTTGGTCGACCATTCTTAATAAACGAAATGCGTTTCTTTGTACTATGCCAAGCCGATTTAGCGCCTGCTCAGCAACATCACTTTTTAATACCTGCGCCAAAGGCCCAAGAATTAGCGTTAAAGGTGTTCTGAACTCATGCGACACATTGGCAAACTCTTCATTTTTTCGACTGAGCAACAGTTCAACTTTTTGCTTTTCGCTGGCCAGCTCTTTGGTGCGGTTTTCAACCGATTGCTCAAGAATGCGAGAGCGTTCGACCAAAGATTGGGTTCGATACTTAATAATGCCGTAAATAACCAAGATAGCGCTTAAAACATATAAGGTATAAGCCAAAGGTGTGGCCCAAGGTGGTGGAGATATTTTCACTTTTAAGGTTTTCGGTTGGTCATTCCAAACACCGTGATTGTTGCTCGCTTTGACTTTAAAAACATACTCGCCAGCGGGTAAGTTGCTGTAAGTCGCTCTGCGGTATTTTGCGCTGGTGTAATGCCAACTTTTATCCCAGTTTTCCATCATGTAAGCATATTGATTCTGGCCGGGGTTGGCGTAATGCATGGCGGCAAATTCAAAACCAAAATCATGATCTCGATAACTCAATGACAAAAGGTCAATTTGTTCTATCGGCTCGGGCAAGCTAAATTCATTCACCGTTTGGCCGTAATCCAAGGTTTTATTGAAATACAAAAACTGCTGTAATCTAACTTCGGGTATGACTTTATTGCGCTGTATATTCGACGGTTTAAATTGCGTCAGTCCTTTTCTCCCCCCCAAATAAAGGGTGTCACCAACAAGCCACTTAGCCCCACGGATAAAAATCGAACTTTGCAAACCATCCCGTGCACTAAAAGAATCGACTTGCCAATTTTTGGGATTTATTTTCGCTAAGCCGTTATAACTACTGATCCAAATATCACCATTGGCCACTTCCACAATCGCCGCAAATCCGGCAACGGCTTTAAGTATGCGTTCATCGGTCATTGCTTTAACTAATTTGCCGTTTTGGTCAATAACCACTAAGCCAACATATTTTATACCTAACCACAGGTTACCTTTGGCATCTATCTCGATGGCTTTTATCGGCTTGTTTAAATCATAACCAGGCGTAAAATTCGTGCGTTGTAATTGCATTGAATCATTAAGCGTTAACAACCCCATGTCAGTTGCCAGCCATAGGTAGCCTTTATCATCAATTGCCAATTGAGAGATATAGACTTGGTCTAGCGAGGAGTCTGCAACCGCGATTTTACTAAAGCTATCAGACCCTTGATGTTTTACATAAAGCCCTTTGTGGGTCGCAATATACAGTTGACCATCAGGTCCAGCTAAAAAGTCATAAATATTCAAGTTAGCAAACGTATCCGAGAAATTATCGAATTGACTCGCACCATCACGCAGCCGATTTAAACCTCGCAGCGTGCCAACCCATAAGTGGTTGTTGTCATCTAAATGCAGCGCCGATATTTGCCCATTCAACAGGCCATTAACCTGCCCTTCTGTCGTTTTTTCGGTATTGAACAACACGCAACGCCCGTCATTGGTGTTTATTTTGGCCAACCCCGATTGCGTCCCTAGCCATAATGTATCATCGCCTTGGGTACGAATAGAATATATTACCGGATTGGTCAGGCACGACAGACTGGTTTTAGCGTCATCAAAAAATGAAAATTGCAAACTGAGTAAATCAAGATGGCTAAGACCTGCGTTAAAGGTGCCAGCCCAAAGTGTGCCACCATTATCAACCAATAGCGCAATGACCGAATCTTCACTGAGTGAGTGAGCATTGCCCTTATCATAACGATGGTTGGTTATTTCACCATTTGGACTCACTCGATACAGGCCTTCACCAATAGTACCGACCCACAAGTTTTGTAAGCTGTCTTGAGCCAATGAATAGATGAATTTACCAGATAATTGTTGATGAACAGCGACAAAGGTGTCGCTAGATTCGTCATAACGAAACAAACCATCAACAGCACCGGCATACACAATATTGTCTTTGGTTTGATAAATGGCTTTTACACGATGTGTTTTACCAGTCGAAAATGGCACGGCTTCAAAACGCTCTGAACCAGCTGTTTTTTTAACTAATCCCCCATTAGTTGCAACCCACAAATCACCTTGCACACTCATCAATAAGTCAGCAATATTGTTATTAGGGAGGCTGTTTGGCGCATTGGCATCATGTTTAAAATGACGCATTTTCGAAGTATTTAAATCAATGTGGCTTAAGCCGTGTTTGGTACCAACCCAAACGGAGTGATGACTGCTGACCAGCGAGAGTATCTGATTGGAAACGATACTGTTTTCTTTATCATCTTGATGGGTAAAAATGTCTAATTTGTCATCTGACTTATTGTATCGATACAGGCCCTGCTCAGCAGTGCCAATCCACAAATTTCCCTTATCGTCTTCAACCAGACTTTTGATCACTTGAGCATTGTTTAGCGGCTGGTCTTTATCAATCTCAAGTAAAGTAAACTCAAAACCATCGTAAGAGACCAATCCATTGGAGGTGGCAAACCATAACAACCCCTGTTTGTCTTGTAACACTTGCCACACTGTACGACTAGGCAGACCATCATCTGCCCAAATCTTTTCAAACTTGGCCACAGGCGCACTGCTGACGATGTGACTAAACGCCAGTAGTAAAACAACTGTAAATAATCTGATACTTAACACGGCAAAACAGTGTTAGTCACCGTTAAAAATCGCTTACGGTTCTAGAGAATATCGGATCAAGACACAAATGATCATGCTCTATATGTGTTTGAGCGGCCGCTCTGGGTTGATAGGTCGCAGCGTATGATACCGGGTTTTGTGCGAGAAATTCTTTCATTAAAGGAATATTGGCCGCTGGACAGCCGGTATAAAGTTTAATTTGTTGATCGAAAAGTTGGCCATGTGCACTATATTCACACATCACAATCGAATCAGGATCACTACCAGGCAATGGCGCAGCCTGTGCCGATTGAGTCGCTACCGCACCAATAGTTAACAATAAGGCTGTCGCTAATAAAGTAGAAGATAAAATTTTCATGGTCGTTTCCTTTTATAAAGTTTAGTGGCAAGCAATGGTTTAAATCGTGTGCCAGTAATATTTCCGATGAAATAAAACATCCCAAGTAAAGTAGCAATTGCGCAGGTCGCATTCTCACAAATTTAAGACTTTTCTTATTAAAATATGGACTTTGGCCAAATAAAGCAGGCGCAGATTATCAATTTGGTTACAATTTGACAAATAATATATTCAACTCGCAAAAAGATTAATAACATCCCGTAGAACCGCGGCGCAAGTAGAGATAGGGTCCTGTTCTTTAATCTTCATCGCGATCTCTTCATAATAATCCGCTTTTATTGAAATCCCCATTTCCCAACCATCGCATTGACCCAAAAATGAATTTGCAGCCAGTTCGACGGGTTTAACGCTCAACTGCCACTGTCCATTAGTTTTTTGTGCTGACGCGAGTAATTTAATTCTCTTATTTCTTTGTGCAGCCTGCCTAATTTGCGTCTGGTCGATTGCTCGAACACCTTCTATTTGAATGTCTGAAATGTTTCCGCTATATCCGCAAAATGATTTCATAATAATGTACAGTTTATTGGCGGTATCAAATCCATCGATATCTAAAGCAGGGTCAGCCTCAGCCGCACCGACTCGCTGGGTTTCTATCACTGCCGCATCAAATGCATTGCCTTTTTCTAGTTCTGCCAAAATAAAATTAGAGGTCGCGTTAAAAATGCCTTCTACGCTATAAAGTTCAGTGGCCAATAGGTCGCGTTGCATTACGTTTAGTACTGGCAGCCCGCCACAAACGGTTGCGCTAAATGCGATTTTTCCACCGTAGTTTTTGGCCAAAGTTTGTATTTCATCAAACCCTAATACCAAAGGTGCTTTATTTGCACTAACCACTGACCAGCCATTGGTCAAAGCGTCTTTAATGGCTTGTAACCCCGGATTGCCGGTGTCGAGGTTTACCGGTGAGCCATCAATCAATAAATGGGCATCAACATGTTTAACAATATCTTCAACCTTGACATCGGCTATGTATCCCGATAAATCTCGCGCTTTGTTACCTACGGCTTTTAAAGCAATAAGTTCGTCATAGCTATACCCCGTGCTCTTTGCGGCCACGCCAGAAGAATCGGCTACGCCAACAATGTTTAATTGAATGCCATACGTCTGCGCTATAACAATACTTTTTGCTTCAAGAATTTTTAGCAAGCCGATGTTAACCGCGCCAAGGCCTAACAATACGGTTTTTACATTTTTCATTTTCATTCCTTTAGGGCTAGATTTGATTTCATTATTGTAGATAGTGGGTTTATCCACTGTCTACTTTAGGGAATGTGATCTTTGGCGTTAACTCAGAGGTTTAAGAGAAGGTCATCATTTTTTAGGTACTTCTGTTGGTTTATTATAATCTGTCGTGCCATCTCATCATGCGTCAAACTAACTTTGAAGTACACAATGTTGTTAAGTGTCTACTTTTATTGGTGCAAATCAATATTGGTAGACACTCGTTTTTGAATCTAAACAAACACTTTTATTTTCTAAGTAGTTTTATCCAGTCTACCCTACAATATTTTTTAGTTGAACCACTCCATAGCTGATCAGTGTGTGCCCCAATGGTAAGTTTTGTGTTGGCGTGAAAAGCTGAAAGTAACAGATTCAGGTGACTATCAAACCCAGGATCACTTTTCCTTAACCACAACCCACCTTCACAGCCTGATAATTCGTCATCTAGCTGAAATACAACGTCTCCATCACCATATGTTGAATAAGTACCTATTAAATCAACTTTTGATGTGACAGTCTGAACTGCACTATTAGCAACTGACGAAAAGAACAATAACAATATAAAAACACTTACCTTCATATTTACCTCCAATTTAAAAATATAACGCCACTCTAAATGGCATTTAACGCCGACTTAAACGAAATAATACAGTTCACCAAGTTGTTGAACCAAGTGAAAACAACCAACTATATTTTTCCATTTGAAGTTCTTGTTAGCAGCATTATATACTTTTTGAAAAAAAGAATCACGAGACCCTATTTTAGAAAATCCTAATACCGAATAATGTGCATATTCTATGGCATGTCATTGTAGATAGAGGATTTGAGGTTAACCCGGAGGTTTTAGCGTACTGAGTAAACGTTGGGTAAGCTGTTGTGAGGCTGATGTTATCGCTAAATGGTGGGCCTCGCTATGCGAAGCCCACCCACAAAATAGATTGCCTTATTTAAGCAATATGGGTTTACCAAATCCCAGACCTTCAAGACGGTCTAATTGTGTTTTGGCATCACCTACCACCAAGAACACCATTTTTGACGTATCTAGATATTTGCTTGCCAATGTCGACACGTCTTTTACAGTCATTGCTCTTACGAGCTTTTCTTGTTGCACCACATAATCGGCAGGACGATTATAAGCACTGATGTTTTGTAAAAGATTCAACTTAGAACCCAGCGTTTCGAACGCACGAGCATTACTTTTGAGTAAAAAGTTTTGGGTTACATTGTGGTCATCTTCATCGTAAACGTTTGGATAAGCTGCCAGAATCTTGTTAACCAACTCGGCAGATTCAAACGTAACGTTGCTTCGAACACTACTAGAAATGGTAAATGGACCAGGATTAATGTTGCCATTAAAACGCGAGCGTATTCCGTAGGTATAACCCTTGCCTTCTCTTAATTGCTGAGTCAACTGAGAAGCAAAAGAGCCACCACCTAAAATGTAATTCATTACAGATGCGGGGTAATAGTCGCTGTCGTTGGCACTCATCGCCAAATAACCAAATCGTAACACCGATTGTTTGGCATCAGGAATGTCGTAAAAATACACCTTAGCTTTGCTATTTGGCGCAGGCAGTGGGTAGTCGGTAAAGGTAACTTTTTTGTCTTGCCAATTCGCCGCCAAAGAAGCCAACGACTTGAGTACTTCATGTTGCCCTACTGCGCCCACAATATGAAAATTAGACACCGATGGTACAAAGTTGCGGTTATAAAACTGTTTTACATTGGCAAGCGTAATAGCGTCTACCGAACCTTTAGTCCCTAGAAGGTCTTTGGATAAAATATGTTTTTGTCCGTAAACCAAGCCGTTATAAAGACGAGTAGCAATGGCATTAGGATTTGCCGCTTGCTGAGAAATATCACTCAGTACACTTTGCTTGGCCAGCTCAAATTCGTTTTGTTCCCAGCGAGGGTTTAGCAAAATCTCTTGTACCAACGCCATTGTTTTTTGGTAGTTACGAGCCAGTGTATTACCACTGATAGTGATGTCTTCGCGGTTCGCACGAACACGAATGGTCGCACCTAGATCTTTTATCGCTTCTTCTAGCTCAGCAGTTGTTTTGTTAGCAGTGCCCTTAAGCATTAGGTTACTAACCAAATTCGCCACACCGACTTTGTTAATATCATCGAGCATCAACCCGCCATTAAGCACTAAGCTAAAACGTACCATGGGTAACTCAACATCTTTAACACCCAACACTCGCAAACCATTGCTGAGCTTTTGATCCCAAACATTTGGTGTTTTGGTGACTGGGTCTTTGCCATAAGCCGGTTCATTAGAGCGGTCAAAGGTCGAAGGCGTTTTTTCGTAACTGGTTTTGTCAGTTAGCTTAAAGCTCTTTTCAGCATTGTTAACAATTTTCTCTTCGTTTATCTGTGCTTTGCTCGAATTGCTCAGCGCTAGCGCGGCTTTGCCTTTAGGCACAAAACTGGTGGCCACATAGTGATGGTTTTTAATGTATTGGCGATAAACACGCATGACGTCGGCTTTGGTTACAGCCAAAATCTTCTTAACATCTTGATTGATATAGGCCGGATCGCCCGCGAAGATATCATATTGCGCCAGTTGAAACGCTTTGCCCAACACGCTAGAGATACTGTTGTAAAAGCCGGTTTCTTGACTGGTTTTTATCCGGTTAAGGTCTTTTTCGTTTATGCCATTTTTTTCAAATTGAGCAAAAGCCGCATCAATCGCGCCACTGACATTATCTAGCGGTGTATCGGCATAAGCTCGAACTGAGACAGAGAACTGGCCACTTAATTCAGAAGTTCGGCTGTACATTCGAATGGTTGAGCTGAGCTTTTTCTCATCGGTGATCACTTGGTTAAAAGGTGCTGTTTTGCCGTTAGACAATAATTCTTTTAACACTTCTAACGGATAGGCATCTGGGTGATAGCGATAAACTGTCGGCCAAGTTAGGGTTAACTCTGGTACGCGCGCAAAGTTATCTTCGTGGTAAAGTTTTTTGCTGTTTTTGAGTACCGCAGATTGTTTTGGCAAGTTGGTGATTGTCTCGCCCTTTTTAATCTCGTTAAAGTACTTTTCAACCCACATTTTGGCTTGTGCTTCATCAAAGTCACCCGCAATGGTTAAGGTGACATTGTTTGGCACATACCAACGGTTAAAAAAGTCTTTAACATCCTGCAAAGTCGCATTTTGTAAGTCTTCAAGAGAACCAATGACCTGCCAGCTGTATGGATGAGCCGGTGGATAGAGATTTTTATCAATCACGTAACTGGTGTGGCCGTACGGGCGATTATCATTGCTCTGACGTTTTTCGTTTTTAACGACCTGCTTTTCTTTGGCTAGCACCTGTTCGGTAACTGTGTTGATAAAAAAGCCCAGCTTATCGGCTTCGGCCCAGATCATTTTTTCTAGCGCATCGTTGGGCACGGTTTGATAATAGTTAGTACGGTCGCGGCTAGTAGAACCATTGGCACCAGAACCACCAATACGTGCACTCATGGCGTCGAGGCCACCTTTACCGAGGTTTTCAGATTCTAAAAACAACAAGTGTTCAAATAAATGAGCAAAACCTGTTCTGCCCGGTAACTCTCGGGCAGAGCCCACGTGGCTGGTTAAAGCGACTGCGACAACCGGGTCTGAACGGTCAATATGAAAAACAACTTTTAAGCCGTTGTCGAGGGTGAATCGGCTGAACTCAACATCGAAATTAGCGGGTTTGGTCTGAGCAGAAGATGTCTTTTCGCTAACTGAAGAGGATGATTCGTTTGATGGCGTACTACAGCCCACCAAGGCTGTGGCCGCCACCGCAGTGGCCAACGTTAACCAATTGGATTTCATATTTGTATTCCTAAAGAGGCGCATTTATTTTAGAACGGCAATTCTATATGAATTCGCAAAAGCATAGTAGTGGCGAATCGTATCAATATGTTTACCATTGCTTAACATCAATAATGGGCGTTGTAATAACCTGATTCGAACAGCCATTCGTAGGGGCAATCCCCCGTGATTGCCCTTTTTACGATACGGCACTGAATTATATCGATAACTCACGCTAAGGGTAGACACGGGGGTCTACTCCTACAGAACCCATTTTTAGATTAAACCTTCGACAACCAATGCATAACATTCAATAAAAACTGTTCATTTTGTTCAGCACCAGCAGACGTCAAACCTAATGTCTCGCCTGAAGAGAGAATAAGTTGTGATGTGAACATCGCCGTCTCGGCAAATACCGCAATGCGCCCTTCTCCTACCTCTAAAACTGCGCCTTGACTCCAGCCTTCAATCGATATTCTTGGGGTTTGACCATTGATTTTAAAAGGTATAGCAGGCTCGTCAGAGAACTTTCCTTTGCCAAACGTTAAAAGAGATTTGGCGTTGTGAGGTATTTGAAAAGCGGCACCACCAAATGTTTTAACTTGAGCGATTTGCTCAGTAAAAGTCGCTCCATTGGTTATTGCATGTTCCATTAGGGCGTTGTTGTCTGTGCGAAATACGGCTCTATTAACATGGCCATTGGTAAATTCAAAACCAAAAGCCTTTGATAATTTTTGAGCAAGCTTAGGATAAGGTGCGTGATCAGCGATAAAAAACAGCGCCCCACCTTGCGACACCCATTGTTTAACCGCTTGTACTTCCTCAACGGTAAATGCATCACTATATGGAGGGTTATAGTCTTTTCTATCTCTATCTAGCGCATTGGCAATCACCAAAATATCGGCTTGAGCCAAATACTCTAAAGTGAACTTCTCTTTGCTACGTTTGAGCGTATAACCATCACTTTGTAACACATGACCAAATGGCTTGAGTCTGTCATTAAAGGTGTGAACGTTATAATGGGCTTCATCAATAAGTACGATGGGGCTTTTTAATTCAACAAAGCTATTTTTGGTATTTTTGGGGGTAAAATCAGGATCAGGTTGTTGATTACTGTTGTCTGCACAAGATGCTGTGCCGATTAGTACAAGTCCTAGAAACATCATTCTAACTATCAATTTCATTTAAACCTTCCTTTGAAAAAACATTCACGTTTAACCTTGTTGTCTTTGATCTTCAGCCAATAAAGCAGCCCAGTCATCCGGAGGATGGCCAGATCTCAACAGCTTGGTGAAGACTCTATAAGCGTCTGTTTTACTGCCATAAGCTCTTTTGTTTTTCTCATCATTAACCCAGCCGTAAACAATAGTTTTAGAATGTTTGTGAAAACGAAAAAACAACCGATATTGTTGAAAAAACTTTGCTCGAAACCAATGTTTGTATTTATCTCCCAACGTACTGCCCTGTCGATATTCAGGCAATGTAGGGTCTTTAGGTATCACTTCAAAGATTAATTTATGGATAGCGGCAAAACGCTTAGTTTCATTTTTCTTTACATAACCAATGGGGTCTTTTTCCTTCAACTGCATAACGCGCTGGGCCAGCGCGTCATATTGTGTCGCAAACAAAGGATGAAGGTAAAGTGTCCAACCATTTATAACTTGTGGTGTAACCGCCACTTTTATTCACCCTCGTCAAGCAAGGGGCTATCTATATCGAACTCAACCCCAGCAATTAACTCGTCACCTCTAATTTTCATATCAGCAGTAAGGGGCTTCATTTGTGCAGGGTTCTTGGCAATGTCATTGGATAGAAAAGCCAAAAAATCACCCAATACAGGATCATCTTCTTCTACATCAGCACGAGAAACCAAAACATTGCCGTCAGACCCAATCGTAAAGCGGATTTTGTCTTTCTTTTTCAACTGCAATGCTTTTCGTACTGTATCGGGAATGGTAGTTTGATAACGGTCGGTCAGTGTCGATTCACTCACCAAAATGGCTTGAGTCATTATGCGCTCCTTCAAATTCGCTCTTACGCCCTTAAGGTAATTCAATTGCATTACCATGTCAATTAAGATGGAATAGCCGACATTGTGCTAGCCATGCATCAAACCCGCCCCGGATTACTGTTCACATTGACCAATTTAGGCGTATTAAGCTTATCAAAGTGCACAGTTTTTTGGTCTTGCAAATATTGCCCAACCACATCCCAAATGGGTGCGCCCGGTGATTTACTGCCAACAGTTGCCCATCCGGCCACTTTGTATTTTTTGCCTGTATCGATTGGTTTACCGTTATCGAGTTGCATATTACTGATTCTATTGCCTGCTTTGCCCAGTGGGTCGAGCACATAATCCATGCCGCCTAAACGCACCATGTCGCCGCCTTGTTGATAGTACGGGTCGGCATTAAATAGGTTGTCGGCAACATCTTCGAGGATAAGTTTGATTTGCTCGCCGGTCATCTCTCTCACGTAGGTTTCGGGGTAAGTGATACAAGTTTGGTCCAGCACGTTTTCCATGGTGATGGTGTCGCCCGTCATCACACTGGTGCCCCAGCGAAAACCCGGCGAGAGCGAAATTTCGGCATCTTTAACTGCCCTTAGCGCGTCACAAATCACCTGATCGAAAGTGCCATTGAAGTTACCACGGCGGTATAGCAAGCCACCAGCAACGCCCAATGGTTGCTGTAATTTGTCGAGATAGGGTTTGCGCATGTCAGTGATGTATTTTTGCATTACCGGCTCGGGTTTGAGCAGCCTTGAGAATACCGGCAGTAGTTTGTATTGGTAGTCGGCGACTTTACCGTTACTGAATTTCAAATCCATCACGCCTAAAAACTTACCGTTTGAACCCGCATTTGTGACCAGCGTTTTACCTTTGGCGTTTTTCACTTCTATGGCTTGTGGCACGCCATCGTGGGTATGTCCGCCCAATATCACATCTATTCCGCTCACCCTAGAAGCCAGTTTTAAATCAACGTCCATGCCGTTGTGAGACAGCAACACGACAGCCGCTGGTTTTTCTTTGCTGCGAATTGATTCAACCAACAACTGAATTTCGCCATCGCGAATGCCAAAAGACCAATCGGGAATAAATCTTTGCGGGTTAGCAATTGGTGTATACGGAAAAGCCTGCCCAATCACGGCGACTCGATGCCCATTAAGGGTGCGCATGGTATACGGTTTAAAGGCATGTCCGCTGTCTTCGTCATATGCAGGTGCGCCATCAAACAAGGCATCTTCTTTTACCCGCACATTTTGCGCTAAAAACTCGCCTTTAAAGGCTTTGATATTTTGTAGTATTTGGCTGTCTTGATAAGTGAATTCCCAGTGCCCGGTCATCACATCAACTCCTAGCAGGTTACAGGCTTCGACCATATCCATACCTTTGGTCCAAAATGCCGTACCCGACCCTTGCCAAGTGTCTCCACCGTCAAGCAACAGGGTTTTGTTATGACCAAATTTGCCGCGTAATTGGTCGACCAATGTTTTTAGATGAGCGAAACCACCGAGCTTGCCATAAATTTTGGCTGCGTTTTCAAAATCTAAGCAAGTGAAGGCATGGGCCAATTCGCTGTTAGCACTTAAATTAAACTGCTTAAGCAACGCCTCGCCGACCAAGTGAGGGGCTTTACCAAAGGCTTCGTTAAACCCAAGGTTAACGCTGGGTTCGCGAAAGTGCACGGGTAGTAACTGGGCATGACAGTCGGTCATGTGTAACAGGCGAATATCGCCCCAGTTAGGCAAGTCATAGATTTTTTCGCTGGTAAATGTATTGCTGGCTTTTGAGTTAGCCCCATTACTAGTGCAACCCGGTACCAAGCCCGCAACTGCGGCCATGGCCATTAAGTGACAAAATTCTCTGCGGCTAATGCTCATTTGATTTCAAAATCCTGCCAGTGCAAGTCTGCAAACTCGGCTTGTTTCATTGAGTTTTTGGCTTCTCGTAAGGCTTTTTTGGCCAATATCACAGCCGCTGAATTGTCGCCCTTTTTAAGCGCTGCTTTGGCCTTTTTTATCAGACCCGCCGTGGTCGTCCATTCATAACCCGCTTTGGCCGCTTTTTGTCTTGTCCGCTCAGCGTTATTAATCAGCCCTTTGACTTCGCTGGCCATGACTTTTCCAGCCGTTATCTCAATAGCCAATGCTTTAAAAGAGAGTGCTGTTGGTGCGCACATCAATAGGGCCAGTAATATCATTAATTGTTTCATTTATTGACTCCTACTTGCGTGAACTTGGACCATTAACGGCCAAACCTTGGCTCATTAATGTCTGAAAGTATTCGAGGTTGCGATAAACTACGCTTTGCGCCTTGAAGGGTTTAGCCCGAACGTTTGTATTACAACCAGCGTAACGACGGTGCAAAGTGCCTATCTCTTCCCACTTGGCGCGATACACAGGAAAACCGGTGACCTGCCCTAGCGCTGGTCCGGGAATATCAGCTCTGAGCCTTTGCCCGGTGATCCCCACATGGCAATCAACACACGCCAAGTTAAGTTGACCACGCTTTGAGTAGAAGAATTTTTTACCGTCCATATAAGCAGCATAAGCATCGGCATTGGGCACTCTAACATCAAATACCTGACCCCTAGACGTACTGGCCATGTAGGCAGAAATATCGGCGATTGGGCCTTTTTTGTATTTCAGCGGTTTTTCGCCATTGTTAGCGCGGCAGCGGTTAATCGCCAACTCTAAGGTGATCACCTCTTTGAGTTTGCTGTCAAAATGCGGGTAGTTTTGACGAATGCCCACACCACCATTGGCAAAACAGTCGGCGTAACTCTTACCGTTGGCAAAAGGTGTTTCGAACAATTCTTTACCATCGTCTATCGACAGTTCATATGGCGGAAATTCTTCAATTTCTAACCACTGTTCTCTGGCTGGCGCATCAATGGCATACACGCCGTCTTTAAAGTCTTCGGGTTTTACATCAGCAAACTTGTTGTAAAAGAACTGACTGAATCGTTTGATGTCGTTATCAACCATTTTCTGGTATTTGTTGTCTGTCGCTTGCGCACTGGCAAGCCCCATTGCGCAAACAATCAAGCACAGTGTCAATTTTGTTGTTTTTAATAATAGTGAAAGTAATGTTGATTTCATGGTTTTCTCCAAAGCTTATTTGACAATGACGTCTGCCTGTCCGGTCAAACCTTGATTGTCGACAGACGATACGCTGAGCTTGTCGCCTTTGGCCCCTTTAAAAGCAAACGCCATAAATGGGTTTTTCGACACAGCCATACCAAACTCGCCATGAAATACCACATTACCCTCATGCTCAGCCTTAACTTCAGTGAGGTGATGAACTTTAATCAGCTCGCCTTGCGCGTCTTTTCTACGCCCGTTTTCCATTGGGTGTTTAACCAGCATTTTAACTTTGACTATGCCGTCTTTTTCTTTTGCTTTTATTTTGATCTTCATCCGCCACATCCGCCTATTGTCACTTTTACTTGCTGAGAAGTTCTATGTAACTTGCCATCAGCCTCAACCAACGCAATCACATTCGAGGTTTTCGCCATACGAATACGCACCGAAATGTCGGCGATACTGCTCTTGCCCAATTTAACTGAAGTCGCTAATGGATACGGATTGTCTGCCACAAATACACTGATACTAGCAACATTTTCAAGGCTGCTTTTCACCGAGATTGGCACCACTTTGCCGTTTTCGGCAATGTTTGGTGCTTTGAGCGTGACCGCATCAGAGTCAATTACTGGCATGTCACCAAATTTTTCTTTAATGGCTTTTTGCAGTTCATCGGCGGCAAAAGCTTTGGCGTTCCAACTGGCCCACGCCACACGGGGTATGGCTGCCAATATCGCCAAATAAGAGAGTTTTTTAAGAAACCCACGTCTGGTCTGTTTCATCATTAATTACCTGTTTTTTATGATTCTGCTGTTCAAAGGGTGTAGAGCCAGGTAACCACCAGCTCAATTTCTTGTTTGCTGAGAATTTGGTGAGTGCCAAACGGCGGCATCATAGTTTTGATATTTTTAGTACGCGCATCGCTGACTTGTTCAAACAAAACCTCACGCTTAGGAAACCTTGCTTTCATCGCCACCAAAGGCGGGCCTGCGGTGCCCATCAAGGTGCCACCCTTTACAATATGACAAGCAAGGCAGTTGCCTTTTTTGCGATCAAACGCCAGTTTTTGGCCTTTTTGCACATCTGTTTCGGCTATTGCTGATTGGGCGAGTAAACAAACGCTCATCAGCATGACTTTTATTAATTTCATTTGTAGTTATCTCACTCGCTCAGCTCAAGCATATAATCGACTATCGACTTAACCATTTCATCAGACAAATCTGTTCTGCCGCCTTTGGCTGGCATACCATTTATGCCCTTTAATGCATTGTTGTATATCGCAGGTTTACCTTGATTCAAACGTTTTTGCCAAGCAGCCACATCACCTGTTTTTGGCGCGTCATTTAAGCCCGTATCATGACACATTTTACAGGCATTTTGATAAGTTTTGACCACCTCAGGAGTAGCTGTCACGCCAACAGCTGACTCTTGGTAAGCCACTCCGTCATTGCCATCATGCTTAAAATGGTCGGTGGGTGTTATGCCCGCTATGGTTGCTATCACCTTAATCGATTCAGGGTCTTTGCAGTTTTTCATGCACCTTGGGTTAGCAACATCTGGGCGGTTATCAACATAAAACCCATTCTTATTGGGCATTTCGATTGTTGCCAAATTGTCTTGCGTGAGCACAAATTCACCATCAACCAGCTCGTTGAGATTCAACACATAAGCGGTGATGGCATAAACTTCGTCGGTAGCCAAAGATTGCGGGGCATTAAAGGGCATGGCCCGATGAATATAATCCCACAACGTACTAGCGTAAGGCCAATAACTGCCAACGGTTTTTTCAGGTCGTTCGTCACGCAAAGTATCTTCGCCGCCAGCCAATTTGGGCCAACGGCCCTCGCCTTCGCCAAAGCTGCCATGACAATTAGCACATTTTTGGTCGTATAAGGCCTCACCCTCTTCGACCGACCCCGAGCCTTTAGGTAAACCTAATCCATCGGGGCGCACATCAATGTCCCAACCCGCGATGACTTTTTCGCTGGCTGGTTTACCTAAGTTATATTGCTCGGCAATGGCTGCTGTTGACAACACCAACAGTAACCAACCGGTTACTTTACGCCAATTGAACATTTTGCACGCTCCCATTGGCATTGACTTTCCAGGTGTGAATGGCATTTTTATGATAAATAGAATTGCCACCGCGCTGTGCTCGCAACTGTTTAAGGGTTGGTTGCACATAACCTGTTTCGTCAACGGCCCTGCTTTGTAACAGCATTGGGTCGCCATGCCAATTAATCATGGTGCTAAAACGGGTTAGGCATTTTGACAACACCAAACCTTTTAGCGGAGCCTGCTGCCAATTAATGCCGCCGTCAAAAGAAATATCCACCGCTTTGATTTTGCCACGGCCCGACCACGCTAGTCCTTCAATTTCATACCAACCTTTGCCGCCTTTGAAGGGTAACTCTGGACTGGGCGAGGTGATAACTGAGTTACATTCTTGAACAAATGAAAATTGCTGAGCGCGGCCATCGGGCATTAGGTCGGTATATTTAGAGGTTTCTTCGCGCATATGCCAAGGTTTGTCACCTACTTCAAGGCGCCTTAACCATTTAATACTGGTATTGCCCTCCCACCCCGGGTTTACCAGCCGCAGCGGGTAGCCCTGTTCTGGCCGCAACGCTTCACCATTTTGCGCATAAACGACTATGGTGTCATCTAGCGCCTTTTCGATGGGAATACTGCGTGCCATGGCCGCCCCATCGGCGCCTTCTGCCAGTATCCATTTGCCTTGTGGCTTTACGCCTGCTTCATCGAGCAAGGTCGACAATCTAACGCCGCTCCATTCGCAACATGAAATCATTCCATGGGTAAACTGCAAGGCTTCCATTTGCGGCCCTTTCCATTCCATGCCGCCATTGGCTGGGCATTCTAAGAATTTTATTTCACTAACGCTAGGGAAACGGCGTAAGTCATCCATAGTGAAAATTAGCGGCCTGTCGACCAAACCATGAATAATCAAACGATGTTCATCGGGGTTTATGGTAGGCACTCCCGCGTGATAGCGTTCAAAAACCAAGCCATTAGGGGTTATGATGCCTTTGAGGCTGTGCAGTGGTGTCATGCTGATTGATGAAATGGCGTCGGCTGTTAACCAAGGCACTGTGCGCCTGATGGTTTGATTTTCGTATTTAGAGGGCTGACCATAAGGGTTGGTTAGTACACCATCGCCAAGCTTGCCTGTCCATTGGGGCACATTAGGGGGTAAATTTTGATTGCCTGCTAGCGCCTGCCCACCGTGCAAAGCCAACGCACCAGAACCCGCCATTACTAAGGCATTTTTTAGAAAATGTCGACGCTCGGTAAAATGTAGTTTTTCGCTTTCGCGCTCAAGGGTTTTAAGCAATTGTTGTTGTTCGGTAGAACTAAACCAATTCACTGATTCTCTCCGGGCGAGTTATTTATTTTTATTGATGTGGGGAGTATCTATTAAAACCCACAACGATAAAAGTCCCGGGCCTGTTTTATTGTCGGCGGACGATTTATCAAAAAGTAATAACATCGTCAATAATGACCAACAAAATATCGAGCACTGGTTGATAACTGGTTAAGTCTTTGGGCGGTTTTGTTATCGACAAAAACACCAAACCCGGTTTGGCGGTCAACGTATAAATGGCAATGGGATAGGGGCACACGGTTATCGCGTGAGGGTCGGCCTGAAGTAACTTATGCGCAATTTCGGCTTTGCAAAACAACACAACCTCTGCATTTTGATAAACCGTATTTTTAACCTTTACCGCAGCCGCTGTTCTTTTAAGCATTTTGGCGGCGTGAGCGGTATAGCTAACAACTGCCCCTTGGGTTTCTATGGCCCGCACCAAATCTTCTTTTACGTCGGCAAATTCGCCTTTTACGCTGTACACCCAAGATGTCGCAGTAATTTGAGGTTTTATTGGCGCGGCAAAACTGGCAAATGAAAACAGGACCATTGATACAAACAGCCACTTTCGAACAAAACTGAGATAAGCCAAAGTCATTTTCCCATTCGTAAAATGCCAGTGTAGCGGCATTACCACCACAAATAAACGGCTAAACGAAAGCTTTGGATAAAGACCCGCGATTGGTATACTTTTAGCAATGGATAGTTAACAAGGAATATTATGAAAGCCCTAATTTTCAGCTTACTGTGCCTGTTAATGCAAGGTGCTGCGATGGCAGCCCCTGTAAAAGTCGGCGATATGGCACCCGATTTTAAGATAATGACCACCGACTCAACCGTATTTAAGCTCAGCCAATGGCGCGGAAAAAAACCAGTCTATTTAGTCTTTTGGAATACGTGGTGCCCGACTTGTGTGAAAAAAATGCCAGTGTATCAAAATACTCACACCTTTCACGGTGAAGAACTGGCGGTGTTGTTGGTGAATACTGGCAACGACGACCCTTTTGAGAACCTTAAACCGTTCGCACAACGCCACGAACTAGACCTTCCTATGGCCTATGATTTTGGTTCAACCATTAGCAAAAGATACGAAGTCATTGGCACCCCCACTGCTTTTATCATAGATATTAACGGTCGCATTCAACGCCGCAATAACATTCCTGATGATATTGAAGAACTCATACCGCAATGGGTTAAGTAACGATATAAAACATCATTTTATGCCGACCAACTTGCGTACCCAAGGAATGTGACGCATCACTTCGTAAAACAATAGCGATGGTACAATTGTGCATATAGTCAATATTGGCAACGCTAAAGCAGCGTCTAATTGTAACGGTAGTAACCAATAGCAATTGCCATACAGAACCGCCATATGCACTATATACATAGGAAAAACGCCTGCACTTAGATAGCTCAATAAACGACTCGGTCGATTCAAATACTGCGAAGCCAACCCCAGCACTGCAAATAACCAAAACATAGACTCAAGCGCATTCAACCAATTTGGTGCTTGTAGTTCCCACACCACTAAGCGCAGCAAATAAAGCGTAACGGCAACAGCCAAATGCCAAAAGCGCCAACGCTGTAAATATAGGTTCAACGATGGTCCAATATAAATAAACATAAACCCTAATAAAAAGCAGTAACAACCGTAAACAAGCCCATGCAAACTAGCTGCATAAGCACCAAAATGTTCAGGATTGACCCAACTTGCCAATAACATGGCAGGAATAATACTCGGATATAACCATTTGTATGTGGGTAATTTACCAAGCCACACTCCCCAGCGCTCTTGCCTATCATTAAGCCAATAAAACAGCGCGGTAAACACCGATAAATATATCGTTAAATTGTTTAAAAACCACAAATGCCCGGTGTGGGGTGAATAGGTTAATGGCAGATTTTGATAACCTTGAAACAACATTACGTGAATGGGCACTATCGCAAATATGCCAAAGACCAGTGGCAACACTATTCGCATGACTCTATCAACAACCAACGGCCACAGTGTTCGACGGCGCATGGCGAACGCAACGCCCATACCCGAGACTAAAAACAACAGCGGAATACGCCAAATATTAAGCGCTTCCATTAGCAGCCAAAAAGACTCAAAACTTTGGTCGCTGCGTATAAACCAAACCTCATTTGCCCAAGGCTGAAATACAATTGAGGTGTGATAAAGCAGCAATAGAAAAAGCGCGATAGTGCGCAACCAGTCGATGTCGTAGCGCCTGTTAGTATTTGTTGTGTTGGTCATAGTGGCCCCTTTACGATCCTGTTTTTTCTGTATACAACGGATTCCATTGGTATTTGTTGAAAATCAATAGATTATAATTCTTAGCTCTTAAACTGATTCAACCTCGATTGCAAAGTGGTGGCTTGACTGGCCAGTTTAATACTGGCCTCTTTGGCTTGATGCATAATTTCTAATGTACTGTTCGACAAGTCTTTGGTCAACACTAGGTTTTTTGCGATGTCGTCGAGCACATTCGCTTGTTGTGATGTTGAATGCGCACTGTGTGCGCTTTGTTCTTGAATATCACTAATTTGAACATTTAAGCCATTGAGCTGAGTGCTTATCTCATTGGCGTGCCCCACACTCACTTGGGCCTGCTCGCGGTTTTCTAACATCACTTTTAAAACTTCGGTGGTGTTGCTGCGCAAGGTGGCGATAGTTTGTTGAATATTGGCGGTCGAATCTTGAGTTTGTTTGGCCAACGTTCTGACTTCATCGGCGACAACTGCAAATCCGCGCCCCTGATCGCCTGCTCTAGCCGCTTCTATGGCGGCATTTAATGCCAGCAGATTGGTTTGTCCGGCAATGCCCACAATCACATCTAACACCTGACCTATGCTGTCTGAGCTCACTTGCAATTCGTCAACCAATTGCTGGGCCGCCTCGGCGTTGCTTGATAACTGGTTGATTTGTTCATTAGCACTGTTCACCGAGGTAATGCCGGTCATCACATTTTGTTCGGCTTGTTCAGTGGCACCAAGGGTCACGCTGGCGTTTTCGCTGATTTCATTTACCGCATGACTGAGCTCAGTGGTTGCCGTGGCAATCATGTCTAGCTCGTCGTTTTGCGACGACACGGCTTTGTCGGCATTGGTCATTAATTGCTGCATTTTTTCGCTGGCATCGGCCACCTGTACCGACACTTCTGAACTTTCGCGCACTAACACCTGAATGTTCTCAACAAACTGATTAAACAAAGCCGCCAAACGGCCGATTTCATCTTGTCTGGCTATTTTCAATCGTTGGGTTAAATCGCCATCACCCTTTACAATCCGGGTCATCGCGGTGGTGATCTCATTAAGCGGATTCAACCCTCTTCTGAGCATCACATTGAGCACTAAGGTAATTAAAACTATCACGAGGAGTGACGCCAACATCAGTTGCATCGTCAATTCGTCGGCGGGTTTGTCAATCTCAGACTGGGGAAACAACAAAGCCAAACGCCACGACATTTTAGGCTCTGCCATGTTCACTTGCACCACTGTGGCCACATGCGGTTGACCGTTATAGATAACATCAACCTGTGCAACCAAATCTGCTATGTCTTTGAGCGCGACAAAGCCCTGATTGTCATCGTTATTTTCAATATCCAAAAGCGTTTTGATTTTATCTAATGGCGCGCCCCCCTCAGGCAAGGTAATGAGTTTACCGTCATCTAAAAACAAAAAAGCCTGACCTTTACCTTCAAATTTGGTTTTGTTCGCCACACTTTTTTGAATCGTTTCGAGCGGAATATCTAAACCAGCAATGCCCATCCATTGATTGTTAGGGTCAAATAAAGGCATAGTGATGCCAGTAGAAACAATTTTGGTACGACTGTCGGCAAGGGGTTCATTCACCACGGCGACCCCTGCTTTTTTGGTATTAATCCACCAGCCAACCTCAGTTATTGGTCTGGCTTTCATAAATTTCTTGGGAATTCGGCCATTTTCATCCCAATATTCTTGGGTTTTTTGAGGCGAATAGAACAAACTGGTGACCGTGTCATGTTGAGTGACTATCTTTTTTAAGTATTGATTGGTGGGCTGATAACCCGGCAAATCATCAATGGGTTGCCATTGAGTGTGCAAAGAATCTATCCAGGTATATACGGTGGGAGATGCAAAGGTAACACTGAGAATTTTGTAGCCGTTAGAGATGAGTTTATAGATTTTCTCGGCTTCAAGACGCACCACCTGAGTGATGCCTTCATTAATGTTTTCGCGACTGGCAGTGCTAATGCTGCTTATCAACAACATTGACGCGATGATAAGTAACAAAGAGGTGACGGAT
>CALKGI010000129.1 GCA_938085045.1 uncultured Alteromonadaceae bacterium | reverse complement strand
CACAATTTGCTCAAAAAGCGGCAAAAATGGTGCCAATGCAATACGTTAGCAAAGAGCTGGTTCGCAAAAAACTGGGTATTGGTCTGGATGTGTCTTTTGCCAATTATATTCGACCACAGCATGACTTTGGTCAGCCTACGCATTTGGATTTATCCTCAGAGCATCAAATATTCTAAGTGCTAGAAGTCTGGTACAAATTGGGTATTTGAGATAAACTAGGTCAATATTGCCGTAAATAAAATTTCGACTATTTACCCCGTGACCATCATTCGATTACATTATCCCATTGACTTTTTTAAGACACTTTTATTATGCTTTTTACTGCAATTGGGTGTGCAACATTGGGGGGCTGTGGCAGATGAACTTGGCCCATCAGCGTTTAACTCTACAGCTTCTACATCCACTGGGCTTACTCAAGCGCAATTAAAAACCTCCCGCGTTAAAGCCACTTTTGTTTATCAAATATCAAAATTTATTACTTGGAAAAATGAACCATCGATTGAGACATTCTATTTTGGTATTGTCGGTGAAGACAAAGGTTTGTTTGAAGTTTTTAACTCGATGAATGGTGAGCTTAACCACGGTAATAAACCGATTTATATCGAGCAAATTAACAATAATAACTTAGCCCGGGTTGCCGACATGCACTTGGTTTTTATTACCGTTGCTGCCAAAGACAAACTACGCCAAGTCGCTCGCTTGGCCAGAAACACCAATACCCTCATTGTCACCGAAAATCATCACCTTAAGAGCGACTTCATGCTCAACTTGGTGTTCAAAGAAGGTGATAAAGCTCGCTTACAATTTAACTCAAGTAATATGGTTGCCGAGGGGTTGGCGATAAAAGACCGCTTAAGTGCGCTTGGCTCAGAGATAATTGCTGAACAGTTACTGCGCGAAACCGAAGACAACATGTTTGCCTTACAAGGTGAGGTGCAAAACAAGGTAGAAGAGCTGGGCAAATTGCACCAACAAAACCAGCAGCAATCGACTTTGCTGCGCGAAAAAAACCGGCAATTGCACACCGCCGAACAAAAGCTGGTTGATGCGGGCATTCAACTGATTGATATTCAGGCGTTGTTGCAACAAGCCCGTGAGGGGCTTGATGAGCAAAAGTTAATATTGCGCGCCAGCGAGTCTGAATTGATTCAGCAAAAACAACAGATTAAACAAAAAGAGCAACAAATCAAACAAAAAGCACAGCAGATTAACACCCTCACCAAAGATGTTACTACCGTGCAAAAAAACCTTAAAAAATTGAAAATTGCCGAAACAACATTGCAAACAGAGCTGGATTTGAAACGCGCTGACATCGAGTCTTTGAGCATTACAGTATCGCGATTACTTTATGGGTTAAGTGTGTTGCTAGGCGTGCTGGCATTGATCAGCTTTTATATTCAACGCAAAAAAGTACAAATGGCCAATACCGTAAACCGCAAGCTGCAACGGGTAGATAAACTCAAAGATGAGTTTTTGGCCAATACCTCGCACGAATTAAAAACACCGCTTAATGGGATTATCGGTTTAACCGAATCGTTGATTGATGGTGTTGCCGGGCAGCTCCCTGAAAACGCCAATAAAAACCTTGCTATGGTGGTGGCCAGTGGCAAACGGTTGTCGAATTTGGTCAACGATATTCTCGATTTTTCAACACTTAAAAACGGTAATTTGTCATTAAACACCAAACCGGTCGATTTAAAGAGTGTGGTTGAAGTGGTGTTAACTTTGTCACGTCCTTTGTTGGGCGATAAAAATCTCAAACTCATTAATGCAATTCGTGATGATATCCCGGCAGTTTTGGCGGATGAAGACCGTTTACAACAAATCTTGTATAACCTAGTGGGCAACGCCATCAAATTCACCGATTCGGGCGAGGTGACTGTGGGGGCCCATGTTTTAGGTGAATCGGTTTTGGTTGAAAAAGTGCTAGGTAAACAAATACGCATCAGTGTTACTGATACCGGCATAGGCATTGCTCAGAACCAATTTGCCACCATCTTTGACTCTTTTGAACAAGTTGAAGGTAACAATCAACGTCAATACAGTGGTACCGGATTGGGGCTGGCAGTTAGCAAACAGCTAGTGCAATTGCATGGTGGTAATATTAGGGTTAAGTCAACAGTGGGGATGGGCTCTACATTTAGCTTCTCATTGCCAATAACACGTGATGTCGCCCAGACAGATATTTGCATCAAGCAGGCCATAGCCCGATTAGATAGGCTCGACTACCCTGCGGTCTTAACACCTGTACAAAGCATTGATAACCCTGTTGTTCAAAACCCTGTTGGCCAAAACGCTAGTGGCCTAAGCAGCCCCGATAAAAGTGTCGACCAGAGCTTATTTCGCATTTTGCTGGTTGACGACGAGCCCGTTAATCGACAAGTATTAATCAATCATTTGTCGTTGCAAAACTACCAATTGGTAGAGGTGACCGGTGGGCAAGAAGCCTTGGATGCCATTGAACAGCAAGGGCCATTTGATTTGGTTTTGCTCGATATAATGATGCCAAAAATGTCGGGTTATCAAGTGTGTGCAAAGCTGCGTGAAACGTATCCTGCCACCGATTTGGTGGTAATATTTTTAACCGCCAAAAATCAAGTTGCCGATTTAGTGCAGAGCTTTGGGGTTGGGGGCAATGATTATCTCAGTAAACCGGTTTCGAAATACGAATTGTTGACTCGGGTAGAGACCCATCTTAAGTTTTTAGATATTAATCGCAACCTTGAACGCAAAGTGTTTGATCGCACCAATGAACTGGTACATGCCGAAAAAATGGCATCTTTAGGCACATTGACCGCAGGCGTTGCCCACGAAATCAATAACCCCACCAATTTTGTGCATGTCAGTACGCAAAACTTAGGCGCCGATCTTGATAAGTTTCAACAGTTTTTGTTTGATTTGGCCGGTGAAGACGCAGAACAATCGATATTAGACAGCTTTAGTCGACGGTTTAAACCCATGCATCAGCATTTAGCGACAATTACAGAGGGCACGCAGCGTATTAAGCATATCGTTAAAGACTTGCGGGCTTTTACCCAGCTTGATGCCGCAGATCATAAATCAGTGGTGATCACCCGGTGCTTGCAATCAACCATTAATTTGGTCAAAACCAAAAACAAAGCGGTGGCTCATTTTGTCACTGAGTTTGTCGACTCACCTGAGTTGTTGTGTTATCCCGCGCAGCTCAATCAAGTGTTTATGAACTTAATTGTTAATGCCTGTGACGCCATAAGAGATAAATTACGGCAGCAACAAATAGATACACCGGGGGAGGTCAAGGTGAGTTGCCGAGTCGTCAATGATGAAATTGAAATCACCGTGAAAGACAATGGTTGCGGTATGACTGACCAAACCAAAAAGAAACTGTTCGAACCGTTTTATACCACCAAAGATGTGGGCGAGGGGACGGGTTTGGGTTTGTCTATTTCATACGGTATTGTGCAAAAACATGGGGGCGAGTTGAGCGTTGAATCGGTGCTCGGTGAGGGGAGTGTGTTTAAACTTACATTGCCTCTCACCGATATGTAATTTGCAGCATTGGCAATGCTAGTCTTGCTTAAAAATACCAACATATGTTGGCGAAGTTGACGATTTACTCGCTCGGTACATGCCTTTGGTATTGAATGGCAAACTCATGTTGCCTTTGTTGTCGAGTATTATCACTCCGCCCGTGCCGCCTACGGGCATCAATACATCGTGAATCACTTCCTTACCCGCTTGTTCTATGGTTTTGCCTTGATATTTTACCCGGGCACAGATATCTGCGGCGACATTATAGCGAATAAAGTACTCACCGTGGCCTGTGGCCGATACCGCGCAAGATTCGTTTTCAGCAAAGGTGCCAGCGCCTATCACTGGTGAATCACCGATGCGGCCAAAGCGTTTGTTGGTCATGCCGCCTGTGGATGTTCCTGCGGCAATGTTGCCGTTTTTATCAAGCGCTACAGCGCCTACGGTACCCACTTTATATTCTACTGGTAATGCTTGATGCGCCGCTTGGTAGTCTTTATTGAGCGATTTGGCTTTTTGCATTTTCGCCTTGGCTTTTTGTAGTGCCTTAAAACGCTTTGCGGTATCAAATATTTTGTTGTCGACCAAAGGCACGCCTTGGGTTACCGCAAATTGCTCAGCACCTTGACCGCTTAGCATCACATGAACCGATTTTTCCATCACCAAACGGGCCAGATTAATTGGGTTTTCAATACGCTCAACACCCGCAACAGCCCCGGCTTGACGGTTTTTTCCATCCATTATCGATGCGTCTAGTTGATGGGTTTCGTTGTGGGTATATACCGCACCTTTTCCGGCATTAAACATCGGCGAGTTTTCAAGTACATTAATGGCCGCAGTGACAGCATCTAAACTCTCGCCGCCTTTATTTAACACGGCATAACCCGCCTCTACGGCTTCTTTAAGTTTGGCTCTGTAAGCTTTTTCTTTTGCTGGGGTGAATTTACTTCTTTCTATGGTGCCTGCGCCGCCGTGTATGGCGATGGCAATAGGTGGTTGATTTGTCTGCTCTTTTGCTTCGAGCGTGGTTGTGGTTGAACAAAAGCCCAAAATGGCGGCTGCGATGGTGTAATTCAGTAAATTCTTCATAATAATTTTGTTTTTATCTATTTTTATGCAGGGATTTCTATACTAACCGAACTTGCCGCCAGACCAAAGTTAACTCATGAGGAAATAGATGAAGAAAAACATCTAGACGCTCAGCACACCATTACTGTTTGTGCTTTAAAAATAAGCGCCTAGCTGTATTTTGTGAGTTGTAGAAAAGGGGCGCTTTTGCTCCTTTGATTGCAAAAGTACGCCCAACCATTCTTTTTAACCCATTAACGACTATTTCTTTTTATCTAATATGGTCTCTATTTCATCCATAATGTGATTCATACGCTTGAACGTGGCTTCATAAGGTGCGGCTGAGGCTAAATCAACACCGGCATCTTTTAGCAGTTCATAGGCATAATCAGACCCACCCGCTTTAAGTAATCCTAGGTATTTATCAAGTGCACCGGGTTTTTTGTTCATGACTTCGTCTGCCAATAGTGAAGCGGCAGCAATAGACGTTGCATATTGATAGACGTAAAAGTTGTAATAAAAATGGGGGATATAAGCCCATTCCACACCGTACAACTCGTCGACTTTCATCACGCCTTCATCGTGACCATGGTAGCGACGAACTAATGATAAAAACATTTTGTTAAGACTGTCGCCAGTTAACGGTTTACCACTTTCGACCGCTTCGTGAATGGTCAATTCAAATTCAGCAAACATGGTTTGGCGAATGTATGTGCCGCGAATTTCCTCTAATGCACTGCCTAAATAAAATAACTTATCTTCGTCAGAGGTTGAGTTTTTCAACATGTGATCAAGCAACAAAGACTGATTAAATGTTGAGGCGATTTCTGCTAAGAATATAGGGTAACTGGCGGTGGCATAAGGCTGATTCTTGGTCGACAAATAAGAGTGTAGAGCGTGGCCCCATTCATGTGTCAGTGTTGAAACCGAAGAGTAATCGTCGTTGTAATTCATTAATACAAAGGGATGCTGGCTGTAAACACTGCCATTCATATAGGCGCCCGAGCGTTTGCCTTGACTGGGATAAACGTCCATCCAACGTTCATCAAACCCTTTTTGTAATACGGTTGAGTATTCTTCGCCAAGCTGGCGGGTTGACTTGAGGGTAAGTTCTTTGCCTTTTTCGATTGAAAAATGCTTTTCACCTTTAACCAGAGGTGGGTAGATGTCGTAATACTGTAAATCGTCGATTTGTAGCATTCGGCCACGCAACTTAAGGTAGCGGTGGAAGGTCGGCAGGTTTTCACTGGTGGTTTTGACTAACGCCCGATAGACCCCTTGAGGAATATTGTTGTCGGAAACAGCAGATGCGAGCGATGAGTCGTATTTTCTGGCTTGAGCATTAAAGTAATCACCGTTGACATTGGTGTTTAACATTGCGCCTATGGTGCGTTTGTACTTGTCTAACTGGCCAAAAAAGTTATCGAAGACTTGTTTGCGAACTTTTCTATCACCATTGCTACGGTATTTTGAAAAGGCCGATTGGTCGAGTCGTACGTCTTTACCTTCGATGACAATGGTTGACCAAGGTAAATCGGCATTGGTAAAAGTTGAGTAGATTGATGCGGCACCGCCGGTGACGTTGCCCGCTGCGGCCAGAATATTTTCGCCTTGGTCGCTTAGGGTATGCGGGGCCTG
>CALKGI010000128.1 GCA_938085045.1 uncultured Alteromonadaceae bacterium | reverse complement strand
AGTGGATACGATGGCGTGATTGTTTATGATATTCAAGACGAAAGTTGCCGTACCAATGTCCCTCGGCCTTTTCCCTTTAAGCAAACCGTCGACCCTCGGGTATACAGTAAATTATTAGGCCAGTTGTCGAATCAAGAAGTGATCACTTATAAAAGTGTGTCGCACCATGACACCGACTGTTTCGAGCAATGGCTAACCCAAACCCGTACAGACTTTAGCTTACAAAACCTAGTGTTGGTTGGCAGCCCCAGCACAGCTGATCAAATAAGATTGAGTTTGACTGACGCCTGTCAAAGTGCCACCAGCAATAAACACGAGTTATTTTTAGGCGGCGTGACTATCGCAGAACGCCACACTAAAAAGGGCAATGAACACCGACGTTTAGTGCAAAAAACCGAGCGCGGTGCCGAATTCTTTATCTCTCAAGCCGTATACGATGCACAAGCCACAATCAGTTTGTTAACCAGCTATGCCCATTTGTGTGCAGCTCAGAACATCAAACCTAGCCGAGTGATCTTAACCTTTACCCCATGCGGTGGCGAAAAAACCCTGTCGTTTATGGATTGGTTGGGCATATCCATTCCTGATGACAGCAAAAATCGTTTGCTCAGTGCACAAAGTCCGTTATTTGAATCATTGCGTATTTGCCAAGAAAACCTTAAACAAATCTTGTCGCATTGTTCAGATTTAAATATACCGCTTGGCTTAAACATTGAAAGCTTGACCAATCGCAAATGCGAAATCGATGCCTCTGTACGTTTGTTCCACCTGCTTAAGCAAACCATGAGCACTCGAATGAGCGCGGTTCGACAGGCCAAATTGGATGAAGCTGAAGAAGTGGTTGGGGCTGACTTTCCGGTGTATCAGCGTAGCCAGCAAGATGCTGGGATTGCTTTGCGTTAAATTAGGCTAACTGTAACTCATTATTTTATCGTAGGGTACGCCGTACGCACCCTACATAAACGACTTTAAAGTGAATGAATATATTCGCTCAAAGTCCCCTCAAACGAACAAAAACCACGATTTACACTGACACACATATCCCGTTTTATCTGTGCTTCATTAACCCATGGCCACAATGCTTCGCTGCTGTTGTAACGATTAATCGGTAGCAATGTCGACATATTACCGGTGTACTGTCCCGTGGCAATATTCGCCGTTGAATGAGCGCAACCGGGATCATTACTACCAACCACAGAACAACCAATACTAAAGGCATTTGCGACATTATTACTCGGATAGCTGTCGACGTTGTCTACATCAAACACCGATATACCGCTGTATGGACGATGTGCGGGATCTAAATAAACACCCGCATTTGAACCTAAAGTGACAAAGTCTCTAATGGTTGCCGTGGTGCCAGTGGTTACTGCATCAGCTTCGAATACCAACGCAGAGGCCTCGGAATTTAACGACATACAACCCAACCATTGGTTGTTTCCCAGTAATTCTCCTTCAGGTTGTGCTGGCTGGTTCGAGTCATGTTGCGCTGTGGCAAAATCACCATAACCATATGGGTTAGCACCCAAAATACGATCTATCACCACAACATTAATCAAATCAACATGATGCGAGTTGTAAACCGTAATACCTACGCTGTCGTTACCTACCTTTTCGCCGCAATAGTCTTGTGAACAACCATCGTCACGAATGATCACTCGGCGCCAAGTGTTATGGTTTGCTCGATAATTAATGGCCTTAATGCGCACCTCTTGAGTCCAAATCCACAAATCTTCTACATGGTTGTAGCTATTGCCCTGTGCATGGTCGATAGTGCCGATAGAAAATCCACCTTCAAAACCGCTGTCGGTCACCACGTTATAATCGCCGTTATAAATGGCGCCTTTTTGGTGAAACGTAATACCTGACACAAACAAAAATTGCACTTTTTGGCTAGAGCGGCCAATTCGCAAACCACTTTCAAGCGATACCTGCCCCGCGTTTTGTGCACGCACAATGGTTGGCTGCTCTGTGCTGATACCAGACGGTAAAGATATAGAGTTGGGAATAGTGTTACCACTGCTATCCACCGGGTTTAAACCACCATGGTCGGCCAGCGTATAAGTGCCGTCGAGCAATATAAGTTCGTCACCCGCTTGTAGTAAAGCCACTGTTGAAACAAAAGTACGACAAGGCTGAGCAAGGTCACAAGTGCTGTTGTCGGTGCCTGTTACCGACATATACAACTGACGCAATCCCGTTGGTACTGGGATTTCAGTTGCTTCATTTGTTGGTGGTTCACCGTTATCAGGCAATGTCACTTCAATACTAAAAGCTGGCAATGCCACAACATCTTGACTATCGCTAACGCTAATAACGATATTGCTATAAACACCCACGTCATCATCGCTTGCGGTGCCCGTTAAACTGCCGGTTACCACATCAAAAGCCAACCAAGTGGGTTGATTGTTGATTGAAAAGCTCAAAGCATCACCGTCAACATCGCTCGCTTGCGGCACAAAACTGTACAAACCGGGGCTTTCAAGCGAAGTTGTGGGGTTACCTGAGATCACAGGTGCCTCATTCACAGGTGTAACCGTGCCAGATGGCCCAAGCTCGCCGCCTGCGTACATCATTGCTTTAATTAAATTAACATCGGTGCCGTTGACCACACCATCGCCGTTTATGTCGGCATCAGGGTTATACGAAGAAAAATACCAATAAGTGCGATTAACATCACTCCAATCGATAACGCCGTTGCCGGTCAAATCGCCGTCACAGAAATTGCCATAACCGTTGTTGTTGGTGTCTCGCTGGTTTGGGTTGGCAACCTCAATGCAATTATCGAGTTGATTCACAAAACCATCACCATCGTTGTCGTCGCCAACGACCACAGCCATCACTTCAATCGAGAAATTCAATACCGTCATATTTTGGCCATCGCTTAAGCTAAGCGAAACCGAATGACTACCCACAGCTGATGTTTGCGGTATTCCGGCCAATTCGCCTGAGGTTACATTTAACGTAAGCCATGTTGGTGCGCTTGTTAAAGTCAGTGTCAATTCATCGCCATCAACATCAATAAGCGTGGGTGTAAAAGAATAGTTGTCGCCGACAGTAACTGAGACGGCTGGTGTGCCTTCAAAAGTCGGCGGATTGTCAGACCCAGCATAATCAATGGCCGAAGGGCCGGGTTTGCCTGTAGAATTCATAATGGCTTTAATCAAATTCGCGTCAGTGCCGTTGACCACACCATCGCCGTCAATGTCGGCATCTGGGTTATAACTGCCATCGCCCTCGGTGCCAAAATACCAATAGGTGCGGTTAACATCGTCATAATCGACCACACCATTACCGGTCAAGTCACCATCACAACGGTTACCATAACCATCACCATTGCTGTCGCGTTGCGCCGTGTTGGCAACTAGTAAACAATTATCGACACTGTCGTCGATTGTATCGCCGTCACCATCTGCGCCAAATGCTGCGCCGCTTAACCCAAGTAATACCGCAGTTAACACCGAACACAATTTGCGTTGGTTTTTATTTCTATTATTCAATGTACTGATTTTTCTCATTATTCTCATCTGCCTTATTTTCGTTTTTATTGTTAATACGATTTTGACAGTCTTACGCTGCCTAATAGTTGTGGTGCAAAGGCAGTATCGGCGTGTTCCTCTGGTAGCTTTAGGATTAACTTAACTTTTACATTTAATTAATCTTTGACGCAGTAGCGTCAAACTATTGACACCATAGATAGTGACAACCGGACTGTATAGGCAAGAACGTCAATCTATTGTTTTTACTAACTGTTATTAAATATAACTTTCACTTTCCCTAAAAAATAATAGTAAACAATATCAATACGTTAAATGGTATTTTTAAGACAAATAATATAAATATACAAATTGGACACAAACTGGCACAGCAGCTGCAATAGACGGAGTAGAAAACAACAAAAGAATTGATAAAAAAATAAGAGAAAACAATATGTTGAAAAAAATCATACTGCCTTTACTGATGGCAACTTCGGTGGCTGCCCAGATGCCAACAAAAGCGTTTGCTGGTACTTTGTCGGTCAACAAACCACGAATATTAATGACCGATAAAAACAAACGAGCTGAGTTTAAGGTGTTTAATACCTCGGCACAAGTTCAAACTTTACGCGTCAGCCTGATTGATAAGCAAATGGATGAACTAGGCGGCATTAAAACAGTTGAAGTGTCCCCTACCTCTGCTGCTGACTTTTTGCGAGTAGGCCCTAGAGTTGGAAAAAACATTGGCCCTAAAGATTTTCAAAAATTTAGAGTTAGAGCCAAACTCAAAAAAATGCCCAAAGGTGAGTACCGCAGTCATTTGTTGGTTGAATCGATGAATCCACCAAGCGAGGAAACCAAACCGGGCATATTTGTTAAACCCAACATCAAATATTCAATTCCCATCATTATTCGCCATGGCGATTTACATGCAAAGGTGGCCATTAGTGACGCCAAATTAAGTGAAAAGCCGAGTGAAAATGGCAGTGAAAACTCAGCCAAACAAACCGTTCTGAGCTTTGAGATGAGCCGTGTTGGCGACCGTTCAGTTTATGGTGATTTCACCTTGTATCAAGTGACTAACGGCAAGGCCATAGAGCTGACCCAGTTGGTCGGTCAGGCCATTTATACTGACACCAATAAGCGCCAATTTGCCATTGACCTTGAACAGCCACCCGCAAAAGGTTCACAGCTAAGAATTGAATTTAAAGAAAACCCCGAGTTTGGCGGAAACAGTCAAACTCAAACCGTAGTAGAAGTTTAAACCAACAACAATAACGCCCACATCGGGCACACATAGGATAATAATAATGAAAGCTTTAAAATTAATGACCGTTGCCGCAGCTCTTGTTGCCACCTCAGTTAGTGCAAGTACTTACAACACCACTGTAAATATTGATGACCTGTCTACCGTAATAGCATGGACAGAAACCACCAGCATGCAATTCCCAACACTACTACTAGATGGCAACACAGAAAATGGCGACACCTGTTACACAGCCTTTAACTCAGTCGGCTATAGCGAATTGTGTCCAACCGACAGGTCTAGTACAACAAGCGCAATATTTACTGTCACAGGAACCCCAAATGGGAATGTAGGTGTTACACTGGATACCACTCCGCAAACAGTTGAAGGAATAAAATTCATTCCATACGAAGACGGTTCTTCACTTAAATTAAATGCAAGCGGAACCGTAACCAGTCCAATCCATGGTTCTTTAGAATTGGTCGACAGAAATGCAATAACAAGCAGCAGCATTAACTTTACTTATAACCTCGAATTCGTAGGTCAATAGGCAATATTACCGAGTTGAGGGCACTTGTGCTCTCGACCCCGGTTTACAAGTTAAAGAACAACACAGGATGCTGGTCAATGCCATCACTAAAAATATCGACGCCCGCTGGTGTTTTGTTAACGACCGGCACATTGATCACCTCAGCAGTTCTTGCCAATACCTACACAACGACCATCGCAATTGAATATCAAACCAATACACTCAATTGGTCACAAAAAACACCCATGCAATTTGCCACAGTGGTGTTCAACGAAAAAACCGCCAATGGACAAACTTGCCATACCCACAGCAATAAAAAAAGCAACAATGCCTTATGCCCCGGCAACCGTGGAGGCGTTAAAAACTCTGACTATGCCATTACCGGCACGCCCAACGCCTCAGTAAAGGTCAATCTCAATACCAACAAAGTAACCCTTGAAGGGATTGAATTCACGCCAGTATTGTTAGGAAACGCCGACCTAAAACTCAATAATAAAGGTCGCGCCAACTACGACATTGGTGGCCAATTATTATTAGTTGACGGCGCAGCCACCAGTAGTACCAGTTTAACTTTCAGCTACGAACTGGAATTTGTCTCACAATAATTATGTCTGCCCAACTGCGTTGCCTATTCATTTTATTAATGCTTTTACCCTACGCCGCAAGCCCAAAAGCCGAAGAACAACCCGAGTTTGATGTATTATTTCTCGACGCCTTTTTAGCCAAAAACAGTCTCGACATACCCCTTGAGGTGATCACAGTAGATTTCGAAGAGTTTTACCTACCCCTTGAAGAAGTCGCGTTGATGCTTGAATTACCCTTGGTGATAGACGATGAAAACCAACATATCGGCGGTTGGTTTCTTAATGAAAAAAACGCCGTCACTATCGATTTGAATGCTGGGCGTTTTGTAGTAGGTGATAAAAGTGGTTTAGTCACCAATAATCAATGGGTAATCGAAGACGACCTACTCTATATTCAAGCCAAGGCACTAACCGATTGGTTTGGTATTCACAGTACAATTAAATCTAATACCCTAAAAATCAATTTTACCTCAGAGCAACTGCTGCCCGCTCAAGCCAAACTAAAACGCAAAATAAAACACCAACGCTTCGACTCGCTCAAAGGTAAAAGCAGACTGGCCCACGTAATTGATGATCGCTACCAATGGTTTACCTTGCCGGTGTTTGATTTGTCATCGCAAATGCGCTGGCAAGACAAAGCGGGCAGTCAAAGCAGCGATTCTTCATACGTTGTCACTGGCAGCGGCGATATCGCCAAACATGGCAGTGAGTACTGGTTTAACCAAACTCCAGGCAATCAGCAACTGCGGCTTAAACTGCACAAGAAAATCTCATTAGAACAAAGAGACTGGTACTACGATTTTGGCGACATTGTCGCGGGCGGCACAGAGTTGACCGGTGGCGGAGGATTGGGCCGAGGTTTTAGCTTTCGTAACAGCAATGACACCAAAACAGGCTTTTCGACCCACCGCTTTGAAGGCAACGCCCAACCCGGTTGGGAGGCCGAACTGTATCGTGACGACTCACTGATTGATTATCTTGAAGTCAAACAAGACGGCCGTTATGTATTTGCCGATGTGCCTGTACGCATGGGCAAAAACAATTTTAAAATCATTTTGTATGGCCCACAGGGTGAACAAAAAATCATAGAAGAAAGCTTTACTGGTTTTCAGTTAGATCAGGCGCAAGGTCAATGGACTCCGACTTTTTCAATAAACCAACCCAACAAACGATTGATCCCGCTCGACTTCAACCAAAAAGACGGCCTTAACATTAACACTGGCCTAAGTTATGGCATAAACGACAAACTACAAGCCAGCTTTGGCTGGCAGCAACAACTCCAACCTCAACAAGAACAACAAGCCAATAAACAAAGCAGTCAGTATATTAACAATGCCCTGACTGGTGTATGGCAAAACACGGTGTTTAATGTGGCATCGTCATTTAATCCGCAAAATCGCGCGTTTGGTTACAAAGCCAATGTACAGTCACAGTGGTGGAACCATGACTGGCAGCTATCCATGCAAAAGGTGGCAGGTTTACAACAACAATCCAGTGATAGTATCAACTTGAGTGTGTTTGGTAACCAATCGCTTTTTAGTGAACAAGACAACTACTCGTTATCGTTAGATCACTTTAACGACATTAATGGCACTACAAACATCGCAACTGTTAACTTTAGTGCCAATTATGAGCAACTAAGCCTAAATAATCGCTGGGAGGCCCAAAAAGACTCGCAAGGCACAATAGCAACTGGCACCACGGGCATCAGCGCCAATTTTGGTTCACATAAATTTCGCGTAGAGGGACGCTACAATCTGTGGCCAAAGCGTAAAATTGAGACTTTTAGCGCCAGTTATAGCCGAAGGTTCAAATCAGCCTTTTTACAACTTAGGGGCAGCCTCAGGCAAAGCGAAGACAACTCAGACATCAGTGCTCAATTAAGTTGGAAATTCGACCACTTTACTCTTGGCAGCCGCTTATTGGTTGACGAACAAAAAAACGTTAGCGCAGCACTGACCTTTTCAATGTCATTAGGCATGTTACCTCAAGGCTTTCATACCAGCCGCAATGCACTCAAACGCACGGCAACCATCAAGGCGATGGCGTTTATGGATAACAACTACAATGGCCGATTTGACAGCAACGAAACCCCAGTTGCAGGAGTGTCTTTTAAAGGCAACGATAAATGGACCAACATAACCACCGATGAACGAGGGGTGGTTTACTTGCCCCAGGCTAAAACTAGCAGCGCGCAATTTGTAGAATTTGACCCAGACTCGCTCGACGACCCATTTTTAGCGGTTGATAAAAGCCGTTTCAGCATTCAAACCCATGCCGGTGGCCTCAACGAATTGTCAATTCCCATCTACCAAACCACCGAAATTGAAGGTGAAATCACTTTACAAAAAACCACTGATGGGCAGGCCAAAACCCAAGCTGCCGTGCCTTTGTTACTCATTGATTTACAAGGTAATACAGTCAAACGAATTCTAAGTGAATATGATGGATTTTTTATTTTCGACGGCGTAAAACCCGGCCAATACCGTATTGTTGTTGAGACTGACTACCTTAAACGTAAAAACTACAACTTTGACCAAACCATTGAGATAAACGCCAGTAAGATTGATGAGGATACACAAGGGTTTGAAGTTGGCACTTTGTTGATCACTTCATTGTCGCTTAATCAACAATAAAGACAGTGACATGCCAATAGTTTACGCGTGACCTTTTTTACGGTTTTTTGATGCTATTTATCTTGCGTTTTAACAGGCACCAACTTGCGCATAAACGAAATATTCTCTACAGGCACCACCAGCGACGCTTTGGTTTTGGCATCATAAAAGTAACCAAACCGTGCGCTGGTACCCAGTAAGGCTAAGGTTTTAGCCCCCGTTTGCTTGTCCGGGTCTGACAAGCGCACTTTATATTGGTCGGGCTCATCTAACTTAATGTCGTTTGCATTACCTTGAGCCAAGTGAAACATTAGAAAAACAATACCGGTTGCAAACCCAATGAAGGCAATAGCAGCTTCTGCATATTTCGGATAAAAATGCCAGTCAACTGTGACATTAGCCTTTTTAGATTTGCTTCTTAATTTCTTCTCTAGTTTGTCGCCAAGAATAAGCGCCATAACCAAAACCATA
>CALKGI010000127.1 GCA_938085045.1 uncultured Alteromonadaceae bacterium | reverse complement strand
TGCTATCAAGCGTTGAGTCAGGGTAGGGCCATCACACTACCGGCCCTTGAAATTAACTATCGTGACTTTGCACTGTGGCAGCGTCAATTGCTCAGCGGCGACACCCTAAACAAACAATTGGGTTACTGGCAGCAGCAATTGGCCGAATTCGAACCGCTGACTTTGCCCACCACACATACACGCCCTGCAATGATTGATTACCGGGGTGACAACCTAACCATGAGCCTTGATGAAGGCTTGTCAAACCAACTCAAAGCACTGGCGAAGCAACAAAAAACCTCGGTCTATAGCGTTCTTTTGAGTGGTTTTTATGTCACTTTGGCGGGGCTAAGTGGGCAAGATGACATTGTTATTGGTTCGCCAACCGACAATCGCCATCATGCGCAAACCCAATCTTTGGTGGGCTTTTTTGTTAACGCTCTGGTGCTGCGAGCACAGCTTAAAGCCGATGATGAGGTCAGCGATTTAATCAGCCAAGTACATGAACTGGTGTTGCAGGCCAAGGTGCATCAAGATTTACCCTTCGAACAATTGGTTGATGCGCTAAACATTAAACGCATGGCCGACCGTCACCCGTTGTTTCAAGTAATGTTTACCGTACAAGATTTTGTGCAAAACGCATTAGGCGCCAATGATTTGCCGTTTGAAGCGTTCGATGGCGATAGCCAAATAGCACTTTACAGCCCAGCCAAATTTGATTTAACCGTGTTTATGTCGGTCTCGGGGCCGCAAATTCAGGGCAACTTTAACTACGCCCTGAGCCTATTTGACCGCAGCGCAATAATGGCTTTAACGCAAATGTATGAGCGGGTGCTCAAGGCATTTGTTAGAGAACAACCGGCAAAAATTGGCGAAATTGAATTGTTGTCTGATGAACAAAAAACCGTTCTACATCAATACAGTGGCGCAGATAAACCGTATCAAGAACAGGCAACGATTCATCAATTGTTTGAAGCACAAGCGGCCAAAACACCCAGCGCAACAGCCTTGGTTGATGACAATTCTAGCCTCACTTATGAGCAACTTAACCAGCAAGCTAACCAACTGGCGGCAGCGATTTGTCAGCATCAAAAGGTTGAACCAAATACCCTAATCGCTTTGTACATGCAACGCAGCACGGCCATGATTGTTAGCATACTGGCGGTGCTTAAAGCGGGTGGGGCGTACGTGCCAATATCACCTGCTTACCCGTTAATTCGGGTCGAATTTATGCTTGATGATACCAAAGCCGAGGTGATCATTGGTGAGCCTGAGGATTTGGCAGCGCTTGATGTTGAGGCTGTTTTGATTAGTGCTCACGCGGGTTTAGAAAGTGAAATTAATAATCTAAATCGTGTTAGCACTGCTGCTGACTTGGCCTATGTGATGTATACCTCGGGCACCAGCGGCAAGCCAAAAGGGGTTTTAACGCCGCACCGCGCTGTGGTGTCTTTAGTTAAAGATTCTAGTTATATTTCAGTTAAGCCCACCGATGCGATAGCGCATATGTCTGACGCTGGTTTTGATGCCTCTACCTTTGAGATTTGGGCCGCTTTGCTAAGTGGCGCTACCTTGGTAGTTGCGCCAGTGCGCGTTGAATTAGATGCGCCTTGCGTTGGCCAATTTATTGAGCACCATCAAATAACGGTGATGTGGCTGACCCGAGCGCTGTTTGACGAGCTATACAATCAACAGCCCAACCTTTTTGACCCACTGCGTTATTTGCTGACCGGTGGCGAAGCGTTAACACCGACCATTATTGAACAGTTGGTTGCTCAGCCTAATGGCCCGCAACACATTTTGAATGGCTACGGCCCAACCGAAAGCACCACTTTTGCCACCACCTTTAACTGTCATGAGTTCAGTGGAGCCTTTGAGGGTTCTGTGCCGCTGGGTAAACCCATTAACAGCCGCGTGGTTTATGTACTTGATGGGGCAAGGCGATTGACACCAATTGGCACACCGGGAGAGTTATACATCGGCGGGGCAGGTTTGGCGCTGGGGTATTTGAACAGACCTGATTTAACGGCAAGTCATTTTATTGATAATCCGTTTTGTGAGGGGGATAAGCTGTATAAAACTGGTGACAAAGTACGTTGGACTGCACAGGGCAACCTTGAATATTTGGGGCGCAATGACTTTCAGGTAAAAATTCGTGGATTCAGGGTTGAAGTCGGCGAAGTTGAACAGGCGCTGCAACGCTTTGATGGCGTGAGTCAGACGTGCGTGATGGCACGGTCTTTCGATTCGAGCGAAGCGCTGGTGGCATATTGCCAAGTCGATGCACAAGCCTCTAGTGAAAATGAAAGCGAATTGGTCGATGAGTGGGAAACCCTTTACGAAGACCTTTATAAACAACCTGATGAGTACATTAATACCTTTGACACATCCGGCTGGAATAGCTCATTTACTGGTGAGGCAATTCCTGAACCGCAGATGAGAGAGTGGGCAGAGGCAACGACCAATCGAATTTTGGGGTTATTCAAAGACACCGAAAAAACCACCAACATTCTTGAGGTTGGCTGTGGTACCGGCTTGTTACTTTATCGTTTGGTTGAGCATTGCCAATCTTACCTAGGGGTTGATTTTTCTAGCGCTGTGGTTAATCGATTAAGCGCCAGTTTTGCACCGCTGAACATTGATAATGCCCGTGTGACTCAAGGGTTAGCTGACCAAATAGACAACTTAAAAACTGATGATGTTGATTTGGTTATTGTCAATTCAGTAGTGCAGTATTTCCCTAATCTTGCTTACCTAGACGATGTGATTGCCAAGGCGTTATCCGCAATACTCAGTGCCAATCACCAAGGCCATATTTTCATCGGCGATGTACGAGATTATCAGCAACTGCACGACTTTCATGAAGCAGTGCAACGATTCAAACACCCCGATGTAGACACTCAAACCATTAAACAAACCGCCTTACTCGATGCCCAAAATGAGGGCGAATTGCTGATTCACCCCGACTACTTTACGGGTTTGAGTGAGCGGTATGAGCAAATTAGCAACGTTGAGGTTTTGCGTAAAATCGGCAATGCCAAACACGAAATGAACCTCTACCGGTATGACGTGATAATTCACATTAACGGACAAGCGCCTGTCAGTGAGGTCGGCACTTTACTTCATTCAGAATTGGCCAATACTCCAGTAAAATCAGCCAACAAACGTTATGACTTTGAACCCCTTAAAAGTCATTTAAAAACGCAATTACCCGCGTATATGATCCCCGCCTTTTTTATTGAGGTTGAACATTTTGCGCTGACTCGCAATGGCAAAATAGACCGTGAGGTTTTGCCTCATCCGAACATTCGAATAAGCGACGATTACGTAGCCCCAAGCAGTGAGCTTGAAAAACAGTTATGCCAAATTTGGCAAGACGTGCTTGGCGTAGAACGCGTGGGCGTAGAAGACAATTACTTCAGCCTTGGCGGCAACTCTATTAGTGCCATTCGACTATGCGGGGCTTGTCGTAAAGAACTCGGGCGTGAGCTGTCTTTGTCGTTGCTGTTTGAACACAAAACTGTGGCCGCATTGGCACTGCATATAACCGATGGACTCATCACCATCGACAAAAGTGACTGCGAATTCTACCCGTTGTCGTTCGCACAAGAGCGCTTGTTTTTCATTGAGCAGTTTGAACAAGTTGAGGGAGGTGAACGCTCATCAGCTTATCACAATCCTTATTTTGTGAAGCTCACCAATGACGTCAATATCGATGCACTACAACAGGCGTTCGACCAACTCATTAATCGCCATACCGTATTGAAGACTGTTTTCGTTAGTGGCCTTAAAGGTAAGCTGCATCAACAGGTGTTAGATGGAAATGTGGCCATCGTTCATCAAAACATACAGAATCAAACCGACCTGATGGCACAGCTTAAAACCGACATTAACCGGGTGTTTGATTTAACCTGTCAGACTGCCATTCGTTTGCATCATTATCAAAGTGGTGAAGCGCAGTATTTACTGATTTTGTGGCACCATATTGCCTTTGATGGTTGGTCGACCGATGTGTTCTTCAAAGAACTAGCGGTTATATATCAGGCGGTTTTAAAGAATGTTAGCGCTCACTTACCTTTACTTGAAATAAGCTACGCCGATTATGCCCTGTGGCAACGTGAGTATTTGCAAGGCGCTGTATTGGCCGACTTGCAAGGCTACTGGCAGCAAACATTGGCGGGGTTCGAAACGCTAGATTTACCGACTGATTATCAACGTCCTGCACAGTTCGATTATCGCGGTAAAGACCTTAGTTTTAGTCTTGATGAAGACTTGTCAAAGCAATTACGTCACTTGGCAAAAGACCAACAAACCACCTTATATACCCTAATGTTAAGTGGCTTTACAGTGGCTTTGGCCAAGCTGGCGGGGCAGGGAGATATTGTCGTTGGCTCGCCATCAGACAACCGCCATCACGTTCAAACACAATCGCTGGTGGGCTTTTTTGTTAACTCTTTGGTGCTGCGTAACAGCGTAGATTCGCGCCAAAGTATCGCCTCATTTATTGGTCAGGTGCACCAAAGTGTCACTCAGGCAAAGGTGCATCAAGAGCTGCCATTTGAAAAGCTAGTTGAATTGCTCAACGTCGAACGAGACACCAGCCGTCACCCTATTTATCAGGTGATGTTCAGTTTGCAAGACTTTGCAGAGCGGGCAAACAACGTTCCTGACCTGCCATTTGAACAGGTGAAAATGCAAGGCGAGCATGAAATTTACAGCCCTGCGAAGTTTGATTTAGCGTTGATGTTAAGTGACGGACAGTCAAATATTCAAGGTCATTTAACCTATGCTACCAGTGTTTTTAGCGAGCAAACCGCCGAGCGATTAAGTGCTATTTATCAGCGTGTTTTACAGGCCTTTGTAGCGGATAAAACCCAGCGAATTGGTCAAATTAGCTTAATAAGCCAACAGCGAAAACAAGCGCTCACTCAACCTAAAATGCCTAATGCAATTGAAGCCACTTTACATCAAAGGTTTGAAGCACAGGCATGTAAAACCCCTAGCAATATCGCTCTTGTTTGTGGTGAGTTTGAGCTAACTTATGAGCAGTTAAATCAACGCGCCAATCAATTGGCCCATAGCATTGTTGCCATGCATTCAGTTAAAGCCGATACCCTAATTGCGCTTTATCTCGACCCGGGTATTGAAATGGCGATCAGCATTTTAGCCGTACTAAAAACGGGTGCTGCCTATGTGCCGTTGTCGACCAAATTCCCGCAAGCTCGTGTGGCTTTTATTATTGACGATACCGCTGCGCCGTTAATTATCACCGAACGTAAATACCTGCCTGAGTTAGACGAGATTAACACCTGTGCACACCTGCTGGCAGCCGATGATGTTTCAGCTGAACCCGCTGTCAATTTACCCGTGAGCAGTCAACCAAACGATTTGGCTTACATCATTTATACCTCAGGCACCACGGGTCAGCCCAAGGGCGTAATGATAGAACATGCCGGGGTGGTCAGCTTTATCGACGGCCAAACCCGCTTGCTGGCATTTGGTGAAGATGAACGAACCATTATGCTGGCGTCATTCATTTTTGACGGCTCAGTAGAAATGCTGTTTTTGACCTTATTCAACGGCGGTGCGCTTTATGTGCCGACCCTTGAGAACATTAGCGACCCACAAATTATTCGTGACCAAATCATCGACCATGGCATCACCCATTTATACGCCTCGCCGAGCTATTTACTGGCCCTTGGTTCTTTTGAGCTGCATCAGTTAAGGCGTGTATCAACAGGCGGTGATGTTTGCGTAGCGGGCCTAAAAGAGATTTGGGGCGAATTGCTGATTAACGAATACGGCCCAACCGAGGTGACTATCACCTCGACCATGAGTTTAGATTTTGCCAGCCAAAAGGCGCCCAATTGTATTGGTCAACCGCTGCCCGGTAGGTTGGCTTATGTGCTTGATGAAGCTGGCGAACTGTTGCCTGAAGGCGTGCCGGGAGAATTGTATATTGGCGGCAATGGCGTAGCCAGAGGATACTTAAATCGACCTGAATTAACCGAACAACGCTTTGTTGATAACTCGTTTGCTCCCGGGCGAATGTACAAAACTGGCGATAAAGTGCGTTGGCTTGAAGGCAATCAATTACAGTTTTTAGGCCGGCTAGATTCACAGGTTAAAATTCGCGGATTTAGAATCGAACTTGGGGAAATAGAAAAAGTATTGGCTGAGCACGAGCAGGTTAAACAAGCGGTAATAACGATGTGTCAAACTGGCGACGATAAGTCTCTTGCTGCCTATGTTGTTACGCAGGCTGGGCAAACATTAGATGCCAACGATTGCCGTGAGTTCTTAAGGTCAAAACTAGCCCATTACATGGTGCCAGCCTCATTCACATTTATCGATGAAGTGCCGCTGACACTAGCAGGAAAACTCGACCGCCGTGCCTTACCTGCGCCCGATTTACAAGGTAGTGAGAGTTTTAGCGCGCCCACAACCGTCTTAGAACAAAGCTTGTGTTTGGTGTGGCAAAGCGTGTTAGGCCTGCAAAGGGTTGGTATAAACGATAACTTCTTTCGCATTGGTGGAAACTCCATCAGTGCAATTCGGCTGACTACGGCAATAGCTGACGAACTCAACCTTGATGTGCCGTTGGCGTTATTGTTTGCACAGCAAACCGTTGCCGGATTAGCCGCGCATATGAGCGAACAGGCGCCGGTGACTATTCCTCATATAGAGCAAACAAGTGCTGAGCAAGACAAGTATCCATTATCATTCGCTCAAGAGCGCATGTTGTTTATCGAACAGTTTGAACAAGGCACCAACCTTTACCATATTCCTAACTTGGTACAATTGGGCCACGATATCGATTTGAATCGATTACAAGCGGCCTTTGATGCAGTGATAGACCGCCATCCGGTGATTAATTCTGTTTACTTAGATGACGGGTTTGTGCAGGTTTTGAACACCGAGATTGTGATAAAAACACAGTCGTTCGAACAGATTGTTAACGATATTAAACAGCCGTTTGATTTAAAGACAGAGCCGGGGTTACGGTTACATCATTACGAGCACGGCGAACACCAGTATTTATTGATGTTATGGCATCACATTGCTTATGACGGTTGGTCGTCAGACATTTTGTTGCAAGAGCTTAGCGAGTTTTATCACGCGGGTGACAAGGCCAATTTGCCAGAACTTTCAATCAACTATGGCGATTACGCCTTATGGCAGCGCCAAACGTTAAAGGGTGAATACCTCGATAATTTGCTTCAATATTGGCAGCAACAGTTGGCCGATATAGAGACTTTGGCATTGCTGACAGACCACCCGCGTCCGGCCAAAGTTGACTACCGGGGCTGTGATGTTTCGGTGTTAATTGATGAGGGGTTGTCGGTAAAATTACGAGCGCTGGCCAAGTCTGAACAAACCACTTTGTACACTGTGATGCTTAGCGCGTTTTATATCACGTTGGCAAAACTGTCGGGGCAATCTGACATTTCGATTGGCACACCATCAGATAATCGCCTGCATGGGCAAACCCAGTCGTTGATTGGTTTGTTTGTTAACTCACTGGTTTTACGGGCGCAGTTGGCACCAGAGCAATCTATACAAAGCTTGATTGAACAGGTGCATAACACTGTTTTGCAAGCCAAAGTGCATCAAGAGTTACCGTTCGAACAGCTGGTTGACGCACTGGACATTGAACGCGATACCTCACGTCATCCGGTCTATCAGGTGTTATTTTTGCTGCAACATTTTGGCGAACAAACAACTAACAACAAGCTGTTTAAACCTTTGCCAGAAAATATGGCACTGGATATGCCTCAGCAGGTTGAAACCCCAGCTAAGTTTGACTTAAGCCTTATGCTCAGTGATGACGGCGAGCAAATCAGTGGTGTGTTTAACTTTGCGGTCGCTTTATTTGACCAAGCAACAGTGAATCGTATGGTCGATATTTATCAGCACGTTTTGCTGGCAATGACTGCCAACACCAAAGCTGAGATTGGCAGCATTGACGTGTTAACAGCAGCTCAAAAGCAAACATTATTGGTTGATTGGAATCAAACCGAACCGTCTTACCCTTGCGATAAAACTTTTGTTCAATTGTTTGAAGCGCAAGTTGAACAAACGCCTGATAACATCGCCTTGGTTTGCCAAGGGCAAAGCTTGACTTTTGATGAGCTTAATCAAAATGCTAATCGACTGGCGTGTTCTCTAAAAGTTGCAAAAAACGACTTAGTTGTGGTGCACTTAGAGCGTTCTATCGCGATGATTGTCAGCCTGATTGCCGTGCAAAAAGCGGGTGCGGCTTATGTGCCAGTTGCTGTGAATTATCCCCAAGCGCGAGTCGATTTTATAGTACAAGACACCAAAGCTAAGTTGGTGATAAACCAGCAGGTTTATGATGATTTGGTTGTTTGTGGCTCAACCGAGAATCTTGAACAAGTCGGCAAAGCATCTGACTTGGCCTATGTGATTTACACCTCAGGCACCACTGGTAAACCCAAAGGCGTGATGGTAGAGCAGGGCGTGTTTAGCGCTTTTGTTAAAAACGCCTCGCAGATTTTGAGCAACCCAACTATTGATTGTTTGAGCTTAACCCAATTCACCTTTGATATTTTCGGACTAGAATACGCTGCACCGTTGTTATCGGGTGGACGTTTGGTGCTGTCGAATATTGAACGTGCTGAGCAAGATTTGGCGCAAAATACAGTTAACTTTATTCAACAAACTCCGTCAATGTGGCAAGCAATGCTTGTTCAAGTAGATATAGACACCAGCCATATCGAGATAATGGTAGGTGGCGAAAGTGGATCGCAAGCCTTATTTGAACAGCTCAATAGCCAATTTAAACGAGTGCATCAGGTTTATGGCCCTACTGAAACTTGTATTTGGAGTACCCACTGCGTTTATGAAGCGGGTAAAGACAAAGTTATCGGGCGACCTTTTCAGGGCGAAAATGTTTATGTACTGGCTGACGGACAGCCGGTGCCGGTTGGCGTGCCGGGTGAACTACATATTGGCGGCATAGGTTTGGCGCGAGGCTACCTTAACCTTGAAAAGCTAACTGCACAGCAGTTTATCGATAACCCATTCGAAAAGGGGAAATTGTATAAAACTGGAGACATGGTGCGCTGGTTGACAGATGGCACCCTTGAATATTTGGGCCGTAATGATGCTCAGGTAAAAATTCGTGGCTTTAGGGTTGAGCTTGGCGAAATTCAAAGTGCGCTCAATGCGTTACCTCAGGTTCAGCAGGCGGTGGTAATTGAAGTTGAGCAATTGTTGGTGGCCTACTTTGTGGGTTCATCATCTGTAGAAATAAAGGACTTGTCGGCCCAATTACCCGAGTACATGGTCCCCAGTTTATTCATTCAAATAGACGCTGTGCCGCTCACCATTAACGGCAAACTCGACCGCAGCGCCTTGCCAGCACCGCAATTTGAAAGCGAGCACAGTTATGTGGCCCCTCGAAACCCGTTGGAGTCACAGCTGTGCGATATTTGGCAAAATACGTTAGCGGTTGAACAGGTGGGTGTTGAAGATAACTTCTTTCAAATTGGTGGCAACTCTATCACCGCCATTCGCTTATGCGCAGCCATAGGTAGTGAATTGAATGTTGATTTACCGTTAGCCGTTTTGTTCGAACACCCAAGCGTGGCGGGTATTGCAGCGGGTCTTTTTGAAAAAGCGTTAATAGTCATTCCTCATGTTGAACAAAGCCGTTATCCGCTGTCTTTTGGTCAGCAACGATTGCTGTTTATCGAACGCTTTGAACAAGGCACAGATGCCTATCATATGCCGTATTTGGTGCAACTGACCCAAAATGCAGACTTAACCCTTTTAGAACAAGCATTTAATGACGTGATAAACCGCCATCCGGTGCTTAAAACCGTGTATGTAGATGATGCTCAGGTGCTTTTAAATCAGCGCGTTGCCATTAATATTCAATCGCTGGTGAATGACACTTCGCTGGTTGATGCACTTAAAAAAGATGTCGCTCAGCCTTTTGATTTGAGCGCTGAGCCTGCTATTCGCCTGATTTGTTATCAAAGTGACAAGATGCGTTACCTGTTGGTGGTTTGGCATCACATTGCTTTTGATGGTTGGTCGACCGACATATTTTTAACCGAGTTAGACAAGATTTATCACGGCCTGATGCAAGGTGAACCTGTCGACTTGCCAGCACTTGATATCAGTTATGGCGATTATGCTTTGTGGCAACGTCAAACCCTGCAAGGCTCGCAACTTAAGCAGTTGCTCGATTACTGGCAACAGCAATTGGCGGGTGTTGAAACCTTGATGTTGCCCACCGATTTACCGCGACCTTTGCAGCAAAGTTTTGCAGGGGCAGACGTTGATTTTACCTTTGATGCTGCACTGTCACAAAAGCTTCGATTGCTCGCCAGCGACCATAAAACCACGCTCAACAGTGTGATGATGGCCGGCTTTTATATCACGCTGTCGGGGCTGGCTGGGCAAAGCGATGTAGTGATTGGCACCCCGTCTGACAATCGTCAACACAGTCAAACTCACTCGATGATTGGTTTGTTTGTTAATTCGTTGGCACTCAGAGTGCAGGTTGAACAAAATGCCTCAGTAGAGTCGTTAATACAACAAGTGCACAACACCGTGATACAGGCCAAAGCGCATCAAGAACTACCGTTCGAAAAACTGGTTGAGGCGTTAGATGTAGAGCGAGACCCATCGAGGCATCCTGTTTATCAAGTGATGTTTGCCCTGCAAAGCTTTGGTGGTGCGGCACACCAGACAAACTTGCCCTTTTTACCTGTTGAAAAAAATACGGTAGAGGCGGTATTGCACAGCCCTGCTAAGTTCGATTTGAGCTTGTTTATTAACGATGGTCAAAGTGAGATAACTGGGCGTTTGAACTATGCCGTTAGCCTGTTTGAGCTTAATAGTGCCGAGCGGTTGATTGCTCAATATCAACAAGTGTTATTGGCCTTGGTGGCAAATGAAAATCAAACCATTGGTCAAATTGATTTATTGACACCAACCGAGCGCGAAACATTGCTTTGTTCGAACGCTAAAACCACAGCGCTCAACACCGACAAAACTCTGCATCAGCTGTTCGAACAGCAAGTACAGCGTACGCCAAACAACACTGCACTGATATTTAAAGACCTGCAATTGAGCTACGCCCAGCTGAATCAAAAAGCCAATCAATTGGCTAGGTTGATATTAGCAAAACAGCCCCTTAAATCAGATGTATTGGTTGCCCTGTATTTAGACCGCAGCCTTGATATGGTGATCAGCATATTGGCCGTGCTTAAAGCGGGTGGGGCATATGTGCCTATTTCACCTCAACACCCAAAAACTAATGTTGATTATGTACTGGCAGACGCACAAGCTGTGATGATCATCACCCAAGCCCATCATAGCCAAAAACTTTGCGACTGGGGTTATGGTTCGGCGTTGTTGCAAGCTGATGATGAGAATTTGCCCGAAGGTAACCTGGCATGCACCAATACGCCAGATGATTTGGCCTATGTCATGTATACCTCGGGCACCACGGGCAAACCCAAGGGTGTTGAAATTAGCCATGGCGCAAGTTGTGGGCGCAACAGTTATATGGCTCAGCGCAGTCAAACAGATGAAAATTGCTACCTGTTTAAAACCAACTACATATTCGATGTGTCGGTGTCTGACCTGTTCAGTCATTTGTTCGCAGGGGCTTGCGTGGTGATAAGCGAGGCCGAATTTGAGCCTGATGAGCTTGTCGCTTTGCAAGCCAAACATGCTATTAATGCCTGTCACTTTGTGCCTTCACAATACTCTGTTATGCCTAAGCAACCGCCTTTAAAACAGCTTTATTTTAGTGGCGAAGCTCTAACCCAAGCCCAATTAGACTTGATTGATTTTGAGCAAACACGGGCAATTAATTATTATGGCCCCACCGAAACAGGCGAGGCAACCAGCTATGTGGTGCAAGGCCCAGATGATGAAAACATTATCGGCAAAGCGTTTGATGGCGTGTTGTTGTATGTGATGCAAAACGAGCAACAACTGGCGCCTGTGGGTAGCCCCGGCGAGTTATATATTGGCGGTGTTGGTTTGGCGCGGGGTTATCGTAACTTGCCTGATTTAACAGCCCAATCTTTTGTTAAGAACCCGTTTGGCCAAGGTAGGTTATATAAAACAGGTGATAGGG
>CALKGI010000126.1 GCA_938085045.1 uncultured Alteromonadaceae bacterium | reverse complement strand
CGAATTAGAGAATTGATGATGGCGGTTCGATACGTCGCTCAAGATGGCTGGTCGTTTGATTTGCCTGCGTTTAAAAAAGATGAAATAGGCGCATTGGGCCAAGCTTTTGCAACCATGACGACTGAGATTAACAAGCTGATTGCCGGCTTAAATCAAAAAATTGCAGAAAAAGATCTCGCCGAACAAGCCGCTAACAAGTTGTCAAAAGCGGTTTCTTACAGCGGTAGTGGTATTTTGATCACCGACGATAATTTGTTGATTGAATATGTGAATCCAAAGTTGTGTGAAATGTCTGGATATGAAGAGGCATTTTTTGTCGGTAAACCCTTGTTTAATATGATCTCACATGAGATGGAATTTTTAGCTGATGACATTAAAGATGACTTGAAACAACGTGAGCACTGGCGCGGCGATATTTTGTTGATCAACCGTCAAGAAAGGCACTTGTGGGCGTCTTTGTCTATATCGCCAATATTGCAAGATGACCGTTCGATATCTAACTATGTTTGTTCGGCTCAAGATATTTCGTTTGTAAAAGAAAGTCAGAAAAAAATGGAGCAGCTGGCTTACTTTGATGTATTGACTGGGCTTGCCAATCGTACTTTCTTTAAAATGCAATTGCGTAAGGCTTTGGCTCTTTCCAAGCGCGGACATTATTCTTTTGCTTTGTTTTATTTTGATTTAGATGAATTCAAGCGAATCAACGACACCCTAGGTCATGATGCTGGTGACAGCTTGTTGATTGAAGTGGCCAACCGTTTGCAGGCCCGTTTAAGAACAGAGGATACCATTGCTCGACTTGGCGGGGATGAATTTGCAGTATTACTCAGTGGCATTAAAGACAAAGACGAAGCCCGTGCCATTATCGAAACCATTGAGACCATGTTGATAAAGCCTATTAAGCTTGGTGCTAACGAGGTGATCATCAGCGCCAGTATTGGGGTAACACTGGCACCTTATGACAGTATGGAAGAAGAAACGCTGCTTAAACATGCTGATTTGGCGATGTATGAAGCCAAAGAAAAAGGCAAAAACACCTCGCACTTTTATACCAAAGATCTCGATTTTGCCGCAAAAGAGCGAATGGTCATCGAAAATGAATTGCGCGTAGCCATCAAAGAACAGCAATTGTTATTGTATTTTCAACCACAAATAGACATTGATAAGTGTGAAGTGATTGGTTTTGAAGCGCTGGTTCGTTGGCAACACCCTGAAAAAGGCATGATTTCGCCAGTTCGTTTTATTCCAGTGGCCGAAACAACTGGTCAAATTGTTCAAATAGGTGAGTGGGTATTACGTGAGTCGTGCCGCTTTTTGGCCAAATTAACTAGCCAAGGGTTTACTGGCAAATTGTCGGTTAATATTTCAAGTCGCCAGCTCAAAGACATTAACTTGTGTAGCCTGTTGAGCTTGGTGATTAAGCAAACGGGTATTAATCCTAAACAACTTGATCTTGAGATCACCGAAAGCATGTTGATGGGTGATGTTGAAGCGGCTATCAATCAATTGTATGAATTTAAAAAGCTCGGTGTATCGTTGTCGATTGATGACTTTGGCACAGGTTACTCGTCATTGAGTTACCTAAAACGATTCCCGGTTGATACTTTGAAAATCGACCGCTCGTTTATTAAGGATATTCCGCAAGACAGGGATGACATGGAAATATCTTCAGCGATTATTGCGATGGCTCAAAAGCTTAATTTAAAGTTGGTCGCAGAAGGGGTTGAAACACAAGAGCAAGTTGAGTTTTTGCGTAAGAATTTGTGCCATGTTATTCAGGGCTACTTTTTCTCTCAGCCATTACCAGAAGATAAAATTGACGGCTTTTTTGCAGAATACAAGGCTAAGTATGGGAATAAAGATAAGGGAGGTGAGGTTTAGAAATACCAAGTAAAAATTCAGGTTTATTCTCAATATTAAATGGGCTAGGTACTAACGAAACATTTGCTAAGTGACCGTAACCCATCAACGTGATATTACATCAGTCCTGCTCTAGTAAATTAAACAATAACTTCTTCACCACATCAGGTTCAAACGGTTTGTCACACATGGCGTTGACGCCAGACTGTTCGATATTGCTTAAATGGGCTTCGTTGGCCTCTGAGGTTACCATTAACACTGGTATATGAGATTGATCGCTGCTTGAGCGAATAAACTCTGTCAGTTCCATTCCGTTGACTTCAGGCATGTTGTAGTCGGTCACCACTAAATCAAACATTGAATGTTTGAGCAAATTAATCGCTTCTTGCCCATCATGCGCTTCTGTTAGCTTTTGTAATCCAAGGTTGCCAAGTACTCTTTTTATATGGTTTCGCGCAAGGCGGCTGTCATCAACCACTAGCACTCTAATCTCGTGAACATCAAAATAACTCAAGTCCATTTCTTGGGGCGACAACAAATCAATCGTGGCATTAATGGCTTTGCCTAGGTGAACACTGGTGAAAGGTTTTGGCAAAATTGCGACTACGCCAGATTGTTTAAAAGCTTCGAGTTGTGCTTTACGGCGTTCACTAGACACCAGCATAAAAGGAATATTGTGCCATTGTGGGTGATTACGAACGGTTTTAATAAATTCCAAACCATCGCCATCATCAAAATGCAGTGCGCTAATTATCAAGTCAGGTTCATGGGTGCTAAGGTACTTAATCGCATCTTTGATATTCTCAGCTTCGGCTATATCATTTATGCGCTCTTCACCCAAATGCCGAATAATGACTTTGCGTTGCATATGAGAAGGTTCAACCAGTAAAATCGACAATTCAGTTGGTGATAAATTATGCATAGTATCCCTTATCTATCGGTGTATTTTTTAAGTGAATTGTATTAGCCACCAGCGAATTTTACCTTGTAGCCAAGTTTTTCCAGTTCTACTTTGACCACTTCACGCTGATCTCCCTGGATTTCTATGATACCAGATTTTATGGCACCGCCTGTACTGCAACGTTTTTTTAAGGTCGCTGCGATTTTCTTCAGTTCTACGTTTTCGGCCTCTATTCCGGCAATCGTAGTGACACCTTTGCCTTTGCGACCTTTTGTTTCTCTTTTTACTCTGACAAAACCGTCACTAAAGGCTGTGCCTCCAGATTTTTCTGTTTTTTCCTTGTCTACCCGGCCACCATCGGTGGAATAAACTAGGTTACTGTCGTCACTATTTATATGAACCATTGATTTGAACGATACTTGTGTAAGATTGTTTTGTTAATATCATAAATGTACAGCCAATAGACTCAAGGTTTATTTTGCAATTCGTTGAAAAACCGCAGGTATAGGCGTTACTTTGACAAAATAGTTCGCAACCCGATAAATTATTTGCTATGTTGAAAGTGTCCTGTTGCAGGTGTGTTACAGGCCTGTTGCGGGTAATCGCAAAGATCAACGGCTACAAATACTGGTTTAATTATAAATAAAATGTCCCAATCCAATCACATCAATCAACTCGCTGCCTTGTCCAAGGTATGTGAACAGTTATCCGATGTTGTTTCTACTGCCCCAATCGAGCAAATGGAAGCGCAACTTAATCAACAAGAGCAACAAACTGCTGACAATATCGCTTGGCTAGATCAGGCCATGAGTTTATTATCCGATGTCAGTGCTGCGCAAAATCAAATACAAGCAGAACAACTGGTTACAAAAATCGAAAGTTTTGTTTCTGAATCTTCAATAAATGACTATGATAAAAACAGTCATGTTGTTGAAACCCCTTGTAATTTGACTGAGGCCGAGCTGACCGGATGGTCCGGTTTGCCTAATGAAGTCACATCAAAAAACAATTAAATGGAGTATCGTTAATGAGTTTAACTTACAACCTTTCACCCGATGGAAAAGCCTTTACTATTCAAATCAAAGGTAAATTTGATTTCAACGTGGTGCAGGCCTTTCGTTCTTCTTATGAAAATGTCGGAGAAAGCAAACCTAAGGTCGTTGTCGACTTACGTGAAACCGAATATATGGATAGTTCTGCACTTGGCATGTTGCTCAACATGCAAAAATCACTGGGAGACACGGTGGAATCCATTCGTATCGCCAATTGCCGTACCCAGATAAAGAAGATTTTGCAGATCTCGCGTTTTGACAAAAAATTTGAAATCGATTAAATCATGAGAGTCTTAGTCGTTGACGATCAGGAGCTGAACCGCACGTTATTGCAATTTTTATTGCAAGACGAAGGGTATGACGTTGTTATTGCAACCAACGGTGAAGAAGCCTTGGAATGCTTTGATAACAATGAAATTGACTTGGTATTGCTAGATGTAGTGATGCCGGTTATGGATGGTTTTGCGACCGCACCGCTGCTTAAAGAAAAAGCTGGCGAGCTGTATTTGCCAATCATCTTTATTACTGCATTGGATGACCAGGCCAGTTTAAAGCGTTGTCTTGAAGTCGGCGGCGATGACTTTTTAAACAAACCGTTTGATAAAGTGATCCTCTCTGCAAAAATTAGGGCCCATGCCCGAATTAGAGCGCTGGCTTTAAAAACCCTCGAACAGAAAAAGCAACTCGAATACCATCAAAACCAAATCAATCGCGAACACGAAATTGTCGACCATGTATTTAAAAATGCATTAATGGACAATTATCAGGACAAAGAGGTTGTTGACTTTTATTTGTCACCTCATTCGATGTTCAATGGTGATGTTTTATTGATTGCCACCAACCCCGTTGGTGGCATTTACGTGTTAATGGGTGATTTCACCGGTCACGGACTTTCAGCCGCCATTGGTGCGTTGCCGTTGTCGAAAACCTTTTATTCGATGGCCAAAAAAGGGCTGTCGGTGGGAGACATGGCGGCGGAGTTGAATAATCAGCTGTTGCAGTTGTTACCCGACGATATGTTTTGTGCCGCGACCATATTAGAAATGAATTCTAGTGGTAAAAGTATCTCTTTATGGATAGGTGGGATGCCTGATACCTTTTTGGTTAAGCCTGATGGTACCTTGAAGAAGATCATCAACTCACAGCACATGGCGCTGGGCGTACTTGAGGCAGACGAGTTCGAAACTACCGTTATGAATATGGAGACTAATCCGGGCGATAGAGTGGTGTTGTATACCGATGGGATTATCGAGTCGGTTAATATGGAAGGTGAAATGTACAGTGAAACTCGGTTTGAGAGTTTTTACCTAGCCGATAAAGATACTTCCATTGAAACACTAATCAGCGAATTGGTTGCATTTCGGGGTGAAGCAGAACAAAACGATGATATTTCGGTTGCTTATTTGACCTGCACCAATAAATTGCAGGCAATGGTTGAGCCTGAACAACCGTTTTCTAAATTGCCATTTCATTTGCGTCTTGATGCATCTGCTGAGGAGCTTAAAAATACCGACCCTGTTGTTGAAATGCTTGATGTGGTTTCACAAATCTGCGGCTTGTCAGATCATCGCTCAGTGATGTTCTTACTGTTATCAGAGGTGTATAACAACGCGCTTGATCACGGTATTCTCAAGCTTGATTCATCAGATAAAGATGGTGATGATGGTTTTATGGATTACTACTTTAAACGCCAAGATGCTTTGTCGGCGCTGACTCAAGGCGATATCACTATTGCCGCTGAGTATCAGCCCAATGGTAACCGGATCATTTTCACCATCACAGATTCTGGTGATGGATTTGATATGGCTGCAACTAGCGATAACACCGTCAATGATAAAGAACATGGTCGTGGTTTAAGTTTGTTGGCTGAATTGGCTGAGTCAATTGAATATTCTGACAAGGGCAATGAAGTTAAGGTCGTATACGTGCTTGAGGCCTGAAAATAGTATAAGAATAACCAATGGGGAAGAGATGTCCTGTGTTTTCCCCATCGATTTAACCAATAGCAAAATCAAAACCTTCCTAATCAAATCAGCCACACATCCAAACTTATTCCTGCGTTTTTCATTCAATTAACTCGTTGTGTAACGTCAAATTTCGCATTGGCGCGTCTTTTTTCACCATTACGCTTGCAATCAATTATTGGTCTGCTAGAATGGCTTTATAGAAGTTTAGCCGTCTAGGTGTTTAAAATGATAGATAGATATTTGAATAAAAGTGACTTTGCCCTTAACGATGAAATCAAAACTTTGGTTGACCAGCACGTGAGCGAGCTGTCGCAGCGTTGTTTTACCGAGTCGGTTAAACCTGATCACGAATTATTTATGTATCCAGTACCTGAGCTGGGCGAGGGTGGAAGCTGTTCTTTGTTTAATCAAGTAGCTGATAAACCCTATGACCTGACAGGCATTTTAGGCAAACCTAACCAATTTACTCGTAGCGCATTACAGTCGTTACATAACGTTGTGGAATATGTGGTAGAGAAAACCAAACTTAATTGGTTTGGCATATATCAAACCATCAAAGGGTGTGAGCAATCTAATAAAGACCAGCGTTTGGTTAAATTGGCATACGATGGGGCGATTAGCCGCTCTGAGTACCCGCTGAACGAGCAATATGCGCAAATCAGTAATAATGTTCAGGTTGGTATGACCGGACAAACTAAACTGATTAACAACGTCACTGAATATGTTGAGCAGGGCGGGGCATATTACACTTGTGATCCGAAGGTTAAATCAGAAGCTTGCTTGCCAATCTTCGATAAACAGCAAAATGTGATTGGTATTATTGATGCTGAAGCATTTAACACAGACTTTTTTGACCATCGCAGTCTTGCGCTGCTTATTGCCAGCTGTGTCGTGATCTCTTCCCTGTTGGGCAGCTTGTCATAAATCGGCAATATCCTCTTGATACAACGCAAAAAACTTAAGCATGATGAGTGTAAATTGTTAGGTTTACAGTAATTTCTTAAATAAATTCAATTGATCATTTATTCTCGCCGCTATTGGGAATATCATAGCGGTTTCCTGGTTATAACAAAGAGTCTTACAGCTATGTTTCAAACTTTAAAGCCTTTACCTACCGATCCTATCCTTGGCCTGATGGCTGCTTTTAAAAATGATCCAAACCCGAAAAAAATTGATTTGGGTGTGGGTGTCTACAAAGACGAAGCTGGTAATACGCCGGTACTCAAATGTGTTAAAAAAGCCGAAGCATTTAGGCTGGCCAACGAAACCAGCAAGAGCTATATCGGTTTGGCTGGTGATGAAGGTTATAACCAAAAAATTAAAGAATTGTTGTTTGGCGATCATCAAGTGATGGCGCAAAACCGTGCAAGAACCACCCAAACCCCAGGCGGTACTGGTGCGTTAAGAGTAGGTGCTGAGTTTTTAAAGCGTTGTAACGACGCTGCAACCATTTGGGTTAGTGCGCCAACATGGGCTAACCACATTGCTTTGTTCGAAGCATCAGGATTGAACGTAAAAGAATACCCTTATTATGATTATGACGAACGTGGCCTGTTATTTGATGACATGATGAGTGCTTTGTCTCAAGTCAAATCGGGTGATATCGTGTTGTTACACGCTTGTTGTCATAATCCAAGTGGTATGGATTTGACACAAGAGCAATGGCACAAAGTGGCTGATTTAGCGGTAGAAAACGGATTCACACCAATGATTGATATCGCTTATCAAGGTTTTGGTTCAGGTCTTGACGATGATGCCGCTGGTTTGCGCATCATGGCTGACAAAGTTGATGAGATGGTTGTTTGTAGTTCTTGTTCGAAAAACTTTGGTTTATACCGTGAGCGTCTTGGCGCCTGCACCGTTGTTGGCAAAGACTTAGCCAGTGCCGACATCGCGCACAGTGTGGTTTTAAGTGTAGTTCGTGGAATTTATTCAATGCCACCGCATCACGGTGCTGCCATTGTTAATACTATTTTGAATAGTGTTGAATTGCGCGCTATGTGGGAATCTGAATTGGCCGAAAAGCGTAATCGTATCAACGGCCTTCGTAAGCTTATCGTCGAAAAATTGGGCGCAGCAGGCATAGACCAAGACTTCAGCTTTATTCAACGTCAACACGGCATGTTTTCATTCTTTGGTATTGCCGGCGAGCAAATTGAACAACTGAAAAACGATTACGGCATTTACATGGTTGGCTCAAGTCGAATGAACGTGGCGGGTGTAAGCAACAGTAATATCGATTACTTTGCTGAGTCAGTTGCCAAGGTTTTAAAAGGTTAATCCCTTGTCTACTTTCGATGACAACAGCGTAAACACAAGCAATGACGAGCGCTTTGTCATTGCTCAAATCGGTGAGCCAGTACTCAGAGAAAAAGCTGTCGCGGTCGAAGATTTTGGCTGCGAGCAACTGAACGAGTTCATCGACAAACTGCTGGCATCGATGATAAACGCTGGTGGTGTTGGTATTGCCGCACCGCAGGTGTCTTGTGGCCAGCAAATTATGATTATTGCCTCAAAACCGAATGCCCGTTATCCTGATGCGCCACTGATGGACCCGCTGGTGTTAATCAACCCTCAAATAAAATCATTGCATGGGCCTATTGTCAGCGACTGGGAAGGGTGTTTGAGTGTACCTGGTATTCGCGGGTTTGTGCCACGACATGACAACGTTGATATTGAGTACCAAGACCGCGATGGCAATAGCCAAGCAGCACAGTTCAGCGGTTTTGTTGCTCGTATATTCCTACACGAACATGATCACTTGGTTGGCCTGACATTTGTAGATAGAGTCAGCAGTAATCAGCACCTAGTTGCCGAGTCTATTTTGCCTAAAATCCTCAGTGGCGAGATTCACTTCAAAGTTTAGCTTTTTAACCTTTAGACTGAAGCGTACGCTTACCAATACCCAAATCGATATATTATCGTAAGACTCTGATTCGTCAGAGTCTTACCTATTTCCCTTGCTTGTTTAACTGTTCCTTATTATCTATTCGGGCCACAAGTCCGTCCCCACTAGAGCTTAAATGATAAATGTAGAAAAATAATTCAATTATTTTTTTACCTGTGTCCTGTGTGGGTAAAGTGATAAAAAATGATAAAAGCCAAAACAGCCTAAATCTGAATCAACCAAAATGGCTGATGCAGCCGACCTGCTTGCATTTGTTAAATCTCAGTATATTACATAAATGTGTTTATTTTGTTCGGTAGCTAGCCATTCATGCACATTAATAGTGACTGATTGAAGACGCCAACTTTCCTTGAACTTCAAGGTTTACCAGTGCTTCTTTGTCCATGTTAACTGACCGATATTGCGGGTTGTCGGCAATCAGCATGATGCCGCCACCGGGTAAAAATTGGATGCGCTTGACGCTATGAACCTTGCCTGTTTTAAAAACAAACAAATCACCTTCAGTGAAGTCACATTTGCTAGTGTCGACAAATAAACTGTCGCCATCGTTAATGGTAGGCGACATGGAGTTGCCATCTTGCTTGAAAATTTTGATTGCCGGGTTGCTCTGGTGACTTTCTAGTAAACGATAACACGCACTAACCAATTGATGGGTATTGTCTTCTTGTGCTGAATTATCATCTTCTTTTTTGTTACTGCTATTGATTTTGTATCCTTGGGATTGCTCACCGATATGCTGATACAAAGGGCCTATTTCGTTTAATACCGCGCGTTTGTACTCTTCTGGTGCACTACCCATTTCAATTCGACGGGTGATCAATTGCCAAAAAGGAATACCCAAAGAACAACTATAAGAAACCAAATAATCAATATTTGGGTCTCTTTCTTTGTTTTCATAAAACCCTTGGGAATTAGGGTGAACCGAGGTTTGAGCGGCAATTTTTGTGGCAGAAAAACCCGCATTTTTGCGGACGTTTTTCAATAACTGGCTGAAATTTTCATAACTGTCAGACAAACCGAAATTTGCCTTGGCGTTGCCATCTTGCTTCATGAGGAATCCGATTTAGTTGTTGTTAGTGTTAATTAAAGTGCGAATTTTATGTCGTACTTTATTTTATATAAATCATGATTTTTTGCCAGCAAAATTGATTTTTAATTGTCCCACCTTTGTATGTGTGTTTTATCTGTTGACCAAAAAACACCAGTTATATATTCTTATGGTACAAATTAATAATATGTGCACATAAATGTGTTTGTTTAAGCTGGTAACTCAAAAATGCCTCGTATGGTTGTTTCTGGCGCATTTTTATTGTTTGAATGAGGTGAACATTGAATAAACTGACGACAGCTCAATTGGCCAATTATCTGGTGGTGACCAAGCGTACCATTCAGCGCAAAGCCATTAGGGAGAGATGGAAATACCAAGAAGAAATAGGTCTTGGCGGAACCAAACGGGTCTATCCTTTTGCGACTTTGCCACAAAGGATAAAAAATAAAGTAATTGCCAATATCATTGCAAATCATGACAGGCAAGGTAAAGCCGTTTTGCACAGCGAAACGCCGCAAGGTAAAGACTCTCCTGACTTATACGAACTCGATAGTGCACAGGCGCTTTATGACGACCCGGGCAAGTGGTTAGCGCAACATTGTTTTAGCCTTAAGAATGACAACAACGAATTGAACAAAGATTTTGTAAAACTGGGACTACTGACTTTGGCAAGGTTGTTTGTTAGCAACTGTGAACTGGGTAAAATCAAAGGGTTTGACGCGTTTTGCCAGCAGTATAACAGTCGAACACTTGAGATTGATAAAGGAGTATTTGGGGTGATCAAACGATTGAGCCGCATTACCTTGTTACGTTGGGAGAAAAAAGAACAAGAGTTGGCTTCGTTACAAGAGCAATTGGCCGTTAGTGACAACCCCCACGCGGTGTTTGACCGAGATTTACGTACCATTGCCGAAGAAGTGATGATGGTCTCTCCAAGCATCAGTGCCAGACGTTTGAGGTTGCATTTTTTAACGTTTTTCAGTGATCGAAAAATACCCAACGAACAGCAATTAAATCTGTGGATACGTCAAAGCAGTGTGGGAGGTTAACGGGCGTGTTGCCCTTTCTGTCTTGTCTGTCTTGTAATAGCTTTTGTTTTGCGCCAGAATTGTGAAAAATTTTTGACAACTTGGAGTAATACAATGACAGAAATGACACATGCCGAAATGGTAGATGAATTGTTTGATATTTATGACACCAACGAAGATGGTGTGATCTCTCGTGGAGAATTTGTCGGTTTAATTGAATGTCTGTTACAGGAAAAGGGCGTTCATGTTAGTTCAGATATCTTCAAAAAATTTGATACCAACCAAGATGGTGTGATTTCAAAAAGTGAATTGTTAGTTTTAGTCGACGATATGTTGATCTAGTTTTTATCATTTTATCTATATGCGCGGACAACCTTAAAGATTGCCCGCGCATACAGTTAGTTATTTTTGATTATTGACCTAGTGCCTTCTCCTCATACCAACCAAACCCAGCAACATCAAACCAATCCCTAAAGAGCCACCACCACTGTCAGAGCTAGAATTATCAGTCGTCGGCGGAGGCGTCACAACTACAGGTGGCGCTGTTACGCTGATGAACACCTTGGCTGTATCTGTAGCACCTGCACTGTCTTCAATGGCGTAATTGATTGTCACCGTGCCTTCAAATGCAGCTTTGGGCGTATAGAGTAATTTGTTACCAGAGATGGTTACCGTACCAAAATCTGCTGAGGCTTCGGTAATGGTCAATGCATCTCCATCTTCGTCAGTATCGTTAGAAAGTGCATTGATGGTGATAGCCAAATTATTGGTGGTACTGGCTGTGTCGTTGTTGGCATCCGGCGCATTATTGCCTTTAACACTTAGCGTTAATATTGCCGTTGCAATGCCACCATGACCGTCTGAAATACTGTAGTTAACTTGGTCTTCACCGACAAAATTCTCAAGGGCGGTATAGCTCAGTGTCATATTATCGTTAATTTCAACGCTGCCCAACTCGGCTTGAGCATTGATAACTTCTAAAGAATCGTCATCGGCATCTGTGTCGTTAGACAACACCTCAAAACTTGCGGTGCTGTTCCAAGATAACTGACCAATATCATTAATGGCAACCGGGAAGTTGTTCGAACTTTTGTAAACCGAAATCCCGCCGGGGTCAGTGATAGTGTTATTAACTAAACCATCATCGTCATTGGCACCGCCATCTTCAATAGTAATTTGTACACACCAGTCGCCCACATGTAAACCACGCACCCAAGCATCATCTTTTGGTGGCGGGCAAATTCCGGCGTTTCCGGGAGTTGACCAAATGGAGTTGTTGTCATCCTCAACAAAAGTATACCAACCCTTGTCAGCCGAATATTTACGGTAGATAGCGTCTTGTGGTACTGGTTGGCGTTGGGGTATGACAATGCTGTATGACCCTGAATCGTCTTTGATGTTATGTACCACAAAATCAAATAAACCGCCGACATTGTTAGTATCTGCGTCCGCTGGCAGCGGCGACTGACTGTTATTAATCATCACTCCATTTGATTGCCCCGCAGTGGTGTAATGGCCACGGCGCAGACAGCCGCCGCTTTGCCCTTCAATTAAAAAGCGCTCAACCGTATTGGCCTGCTCAGGAATCAGATTACAATCTGAGATTGGATCCAAATAGTTAGGAATATGGTCGGCATCATCATCGCCGTGACCTTCCATGATATCGCTGAGTAAATCACCATCAGTGTCACCGTTGCCAAGTGTTGGCAGCCCGTTAACCAGCTCAACATAAATCTGCGTTTGTGCCGACAAAATACCTGCGCCGTTGTCGGTGACTTTGGCGCCAATTTGATAAATACCGGGTGTCATATCTAGCACAGCAAAAGTAAAGTCTTGATCTGTGGCGCTGTTGGTTCGAGTAATACCATCGCCGGGTAACCACTGTATAATATGGCCGTCGCTGCTATTGCCATCAAAAATGGTCGCGCTCACCAATACCTCTCCACCGGAACGTTCAATTAAAAAACGTTGTTCGTTGTCTTGTGTGGTTAACAAACTGATGCGTGGCTTGATGTTGGTTTCAACAATGGTCGCCTTGTGAATAAACTCGTTAGTTTTATACGGCGTATCGCCCAGCACAATAAAGACATCTTCGGGTCCTTCAAGCGTTGAATCTTGATAAGTTTGAAATCGTAATTCAGTTTGAGTGCCTTCGTTGATGCGAATTTCGCCATCGGTCAATTCATAATCAATGCCTGCGGATGCTTCGCTTTGCACCGTGTAGGGGATCACAATAGGGTAGGCAGGAGAGAGACCGTTCAGATGCACTTTAACCACCGCTTCACTGCCTTCTTCTACCAATTGCCCCTTGGTGATTGTAACCAACGGATAAATATTGACTTTTTGACTGGCAATGGCGACTCGGCCATCTTTGTCGGTTGCTTTCCAAAATACATTATGGGCACCGGGCGGATAACTGCGTTGTGTATTGAGTAGCTCTACGGGGATCATATTGCCGTTTTTGTCCATGGCAGTAGCCGAGCCTAGTTCGACCTTGGTTAACCTGCCGCTGGCAATGATACTGATGTCATCGGGCGGGTCGATAGAGGGATCATTCACCGTAGCGTTGTCTTCAACACTTAGCAGCACTTGGGCTGTATCGGTTTCACCGCTAGGGTCACTGACCAAATACTGTATAATCACGTCACCGGCGAAACCTTCATCGGGCACAAAACGTAATTTATTGTCGTTAATCGCCACGCCACCGTAATTGCTTTGAGCCGATTGTAAGAATAAATCGTCACCATCTAAATCTTCGTCGTTAATCAATACATCCATTGTTAACCAAGACTGGCCAGTCATCGACAGATTGTAAGTATCGTCTTTTGCCATCGGCGCATCGTTAACCGGAGTAACCGCAATGGTCACCAGTGCCAGTTCAGATTCGAAATTACCATCAGATACCCTAAATTCAAAGCTGTCTGAACCGTTGTAATCTTGATTGGGTTGATAGATTAAATCTGGCGCAGAGCCTTCAAGACTGCCGTGCTGAGGATTAGTGATCACCTGATACGATAAAGCATTACCATCAGGGTCTACGCCCTGTAATGTTACGGTTATTTGCGAATCTTCATCACCCACAATCGATTGTGCAGTAGCGGTTGGTGCGTCAGAGTTGGGTGCTATTTCAAAGGTCACCGTAGCGATGGCAGAGTCGGCATTGCCATCGTTTACTTTAAAGGTCAGGCTGTCAAAGCCGTGATAATTTTCATTGGGTTGATAAATCAGGTTAGGGGCCACGCCGCCGAGTATCCCGTTGGCCGGCTGCGTTTGGATAATATAATTGAGCGCATCATCATCAATATCTTGTGCTGAGAGTTTAAAGGCAATAGAGCTAT
>CALKGI010000125.1 GCA_938085045.1 uncultured Alteromonadaceae bacterium | reverse complement strand
TGGACAATGCCGATAAGGAATTGGAAACCGGCCTTGAATCGGTTTATGATTGAATTCGAAGACCGTTTGATTGATTATATTTAGAACTGGCAGTTACACAGAATTATTTACAGGGTCAAGATTCGTTCTTAGCCAGCATTTTTTTGACTGCGCCAGACAGACGATGAGAATCAAACGGTTTAGTTAACCAACCACTGGCACCACTGTTTCTGGCCGTGGCTTTAATCGCATCACAACTCTCGGTAGTTAACATTAATATTGGCACATATTTTAAATGTGGTAAGTCACGAACCTTGCTAACAAGACTGATACCATTCATATTCGGCATGTTTACATCACTGATGATCAAATCATATTTGTTATCTTTAGCCATTTTTAATGCTTTAACACCATCTTCGGCAGTATCAATCTGATGCCCCTTAGCTTTCAATACCACGCAAACCAACTCTCGAATTGTCCGCTGATCGTCAACCGCCAAAATTCTAGCCATATGACCTACTCCTATTAGTACGTTCTATTACGTTACATTTTTACTTTAATAGTCATTAGCTTAGAAGTCTCATCGCCAAAATGACAGTAAAAACTAGTCCAAAAGCGCTTTATCCCAATAGACTTTCTTATGGTGTAATCCGGCCAATGCATCATTAAAGTCAGTGAAACTGGATATTTTTTGATCTTCACCGGTAATACAGTACCAGCCAAAGCGGTGACAATTGTTGTCAATAAGGTCGTAGTCCCACTCTGTGAATATTTTATCCTTTGCACGCTCAGTGGTTTGTTCGGTAACTAAAGGGTTACCTTTTGAATCACACGCCACAAACATTGAATTGCCACTGCGATTATCTAAAAAACGCTCAGGCGACACTGTGCGAATCAAACCTTTACCCCATAGCTCAACGATGACATTGTTTTCAAGCCAGATACCACTATGGTCCAAAACATTAAACACACAACAACAGACAATAGAACCCGGCACAGGCCTTACGCCCGTGGTATCAGTTAAAACATCCGAGGGCATTTTGGCTGCACCGTTTCTGCCTCCGTTTTCGCCAAGAAAATGAGGTTCTGGTTCGTCATGAGTCAAACGCTGTTTTTCCTGAGCCTTGGCTTTATCATTGATATGATCAACGGCAGCTGCAGCGCCGAGTACTGAGGCACCTAGTAAAATTAACGGTAATGGCATAGGCAAGTCCTTCGATAATTGCTGATTTAAACAGCATAAAGGGATTGACTGCGTATTGCGCTCGAAAATTTGCAAGAATTCTTGTCAATTCTCATCAATAGCGGTGTTGGTGCATTTATTTTCAGCCTAAAAAAGCGCACACTCAGTGCCAGATCTCCCACTTATTGACCATTAAAGCGAAGTCACCAACAATGCAGCGGATAAAAAAATCAAAAAAACTTCACGGGGTGTGTTACGACATCCGAGGCCCAGTTCACAAAAAAGCCAAACAGCTTGAAGATGAAGGCCACAAAATCCTCAAATTGAACATCGGCAACCCCGCCCCTTTTGGCTTTGATGCCCCCGATGATATCCTCAAAGATGTCATTCATAATCTGCCTACTGCGCAGGGTTATTCTGAAGCGAACGGTATTTATTCGGCCCGAGTCGCTGTAATGCAATATTATCAGCAGCGCGGTTTGATGGGTGTTTCAGTCGATGATATATACATAGGTAACGGCGTTAGTGAACTTATCGTGATGTCGATGCAAGGGTTACTCAACACTGGCGACGAAATTCTAGTGCCTTCACCTGATTACCCACTATGGACTGCGGCGGTGAATTTGTCTGGTGGTAATGCGGTGCACTATACCTGCGACGAACAATCAGATTGGTACCCAGACCTTGATGACATCAAGGCAAAAATCACCTCAAACACCCGGGGAATTGTACTGATCAACCCCAACAACCCCACAGGTGCCGTGTACGAAAAAGCGTTTCTAGAACAAGTTATCAAGCTGGCACAAGAGCATCATTTAATTATCTTCTCTGACGAAATCTACGACAAAGTACTTTACGATGGTGCGATACATACCTCTATTGCCACTTTAACCGACGATGTTTTTTGCCTAACCTTTGGCGGCCTATCGAAAAATTACCGCATTGCCGGGTTTCGAGCGGGTTGGATGGTGCTGTCGGGCCCTAAATACCTTGCCAGTGAATATGTAGAAGCATTAGATATGCTCGCATCAATGCGGCTGTGCGCCAATGTGCCCTGTCAGCACGCTATACAAACAGCGTTAGGTGGTTATCAAAGTATCGACGAACTCATTGTGCCCGGTGGCCGTTTATACGACCAAATGGATTTGAGCTGGCGAATGCTCAACGATATTCCGGGTGTTAGCTGTACTCGGCCAAAAGGCGCGATGTATTTGTTTCCTAAGCTCGATATCAAAAAATTCTCAATTCACAACGACGAACAATTTGTATTAGATTTTCTCAATGAAAAGAAAGTCTTATTGGTCCACGGGCGAGGGTTCAACTACCACTTACCCGATCATTTTAGGATTGTGTTTTTGCCCCATGAAGAGCAGTTAAAAGCCGCCATTGGCTCACTAGAGCAGTTTTTACACAGCTACAGTCAATAAACGGAAACCAATATCATGAGTACAACCGACAAAGAAGACAGCAAAAGTCACGATCACAGCCACTTTTTGGCTCATATCTCACGGCTTAAGTTGATCTATCGCTGGCCACTAATGCGTAACGTCAACCGTGAAAATGTTCAAGAGCACAGCCATCAGGTCGCGGTGGTGGGTCATTGCTTGGCTATCATCAAAAACCAATTATTTGGTGGCCAAGTCAATGCCGACAAAATAGCCACCACCGCGCTGTTTCATGATGCCAGCGAAGTGTTAACTGGCGATTTACCTACCCCGGTCAAATATTTCAACAAAGATATTGCCACCGCCTACAAAGCCATTGAGCGGGCCGCAGAACATAAATTGATAGAAATGGTACCAGCAGAATTACAGGATGTATATCAAGGTCTGCTCACTCAAAACAGCATCAGTGATGAAGAAAAAGTATTGCTCAAAACCGCTGATACACTGTGTGCTTACATCAAAACATTAGAAGAGTTACACGCAGGCAATCACGAGTTTGAAGTGGCCAAAAAACGCCTCGAAAAAACCTTGTTTGATAACCCCTTGCCCGAGGTCAGTTATTTTCTCGATGTTTTCATTCCTAGCTATTCGTTGAGCCTTGATGAGATCTCAATGCATGATCCAATAAAAAGCCCAAGCCATGACTGATATAGACGTCTGGCTTTGTCGTCGCTCTGAGGCCGAAAACCCGCGCCCTAAAGACCACCGTAGCCCGTATGAACGAGACCGGGCTAGAATACTGCACAGCGCGGCTTTTCGCCGTCTACAAGCAAAAACCCAAATACAAAGCATTGGGCAAAACGACTTTTACCGCACCCGCCTAACCCACTCATTAGAAGTCGCTCAAATTGGCGCCAGCCTGTTGCCTCAATTGATGTTCAAATCAGCCCAGCTAAGCGAGCAATTAAAACTCGACGAGCGGCTAATGGAATCTTTGTGTTTGGCCCATGATATTGGTCACCCGCCATTTGGCCACGGTGGAGAAATCGCGCTGAATTACATGATGAGCGCACACGGCGGTTTTGAAGGCAATGGCCAAACATTGCGAATATTGGCAGTGCTCGAACCCTATACCGAAAATTTCGGTATGAACCTGACCCGCCGCACCTTGCTCGGCTTACTCAAATATCCCAACACCATTAATACGCTGACCAAAAAGCACCGAGTACAGGTTGAGTACCCACGAAAAATAAAATCAGTAGATTGGAAACCCGCCAAAGGATTGTTTGAAGATGATGCACCAATAACCGATTGGATACTCAAGCCACTAAGCGAAACCGATCGAGGCCTGTTTGTATCTTTCACGCCGGGTAAAGATGAGCAGCACCACGCCAAGACCAAATTTAAATCCATTGATGCCTCAATTATGGAACTGGCCGATGACATAGCCTACGGCGTACACGACCTCGAAGATGCCATAGTGGTTGGCAACATCAGCAAAGATTTATGGTTCGACAAAGCCATACCGCAGTTTGAAGCGCTCGGTAACAAAGACGTTAGTGCATTAATAAACGACATCAGTCCTAAACTGTTTGGCCCCCATCACAAATGCAAAGAAGCGATTGGTCAGTTGGTCAACAGCCTTGTAACCTCAGTGCAATATTATCAAACCGATGAACGATTTGAACAACTACTGCTACGCTACAACGCCAAATTAGCCAGCCCGCAAGGCCTAGTACTCGACATACTAAAACGTTTTGTATATCAGCATGTGATTTGTAAACCCGAGATCCAGCAAGTGGGGTTTAAAGGTCAAAAAATAGTGATGGATTTGTTTGAAGCATTCGCCTCAGACCCAGAACGGCTGCTGCCATTCAATACCCAACAACGTTGGTTACAAGCCCACAACAATGAAGGAAACCCGCAGCGGGTGATTTGTGATTATATTTGCGGTATGACCGATGAATATGCAACTCGCATGTTTCACCGGCTATTTAGTGCGTAGACAATAAACCTGCGTTGCAGGTTTATTCAACCCGAATCGTTGCCTTAACAATACTCAACGGTTCAGAAGTTTTACCGCTGCGTGAACCAAAGGTTTGTAGTTTATCAACGGTAGCCATACTCAACCCCTTATCTTTACCTTCGCCCTTTGCCTTATCATCACCCTCTTGAGGCCTAACAACTTCGCCAAAGACTGTGTGCCTACCATCCAAATGTGGTGTAGGCATAAAGGTAATAAAGAACTGACTACCATCGGTATTAGGGCCAGCATTTGCCATGCTCAAAACTCCGGGTTTGTCGTGCTTACCCTTGCCATTAAATTCGCCGGCATACTTATACCCCGGGTTGCCCGTACCATTACCTAGAGGATCGCCACCCTGAGCCATAAATCCGGGAATGACACGATGAAACGTAATTCCGTCATAGAATCCCATTCGGGTCAGATATATAGTACTAGACACATGCATAGGTGCATCTTGTGCCATCAATTCGATGCTCAAAGGCCCTTTATTTGTTTGCAAATCCCAAAAGTACTTTGACTCAGGGTCAAACTTTTGCAACGGAGGTTTAGGTAACGTTGTTTTCCAATCGGCCTTGGTTTTATCAATTTTTTGCTCAACCGTAAAAGCGTCAATCCGCTCAAGGGCCGGATCTATACCAAAACAACCACTCAATGCCATAGCACCCACCAGAATTGTCGAAAATTTAAGTGTTTTTATAAAACTTGATTGCTTGTTCATAAGGTCCTCATTACCCTCAAAAAATTAGAAAAACAGTATAGGTCAATCCACGCCTTCGGAGCAAGCCCTGAGTCACCTGACCTATTTATCCCGCCAGCGCCTTTGTTTAATCCTTTATCAAAGACCGACTAAAGCGGCTTATCAAAATCAATCGACAACAAAACCAATAACGTATTGGGATTTTTTTCGTTTGAGGTATCTATAGTGATTTTGTCACCAGCCTGACAAATGGCGTTTTCATTTGACTTACCCGGCGTGGCCGCAACCTTAGGCGTAAAAGAATAATAAGTGAATTGCCCTTTGAACGATAACCATTGTAAAGTCCCGTCATTTACCACAGTACACTTTGGCAATACCTCACCATCGCGCTCGATATTTTCAAAAGCCTCACCGCCTTTAATGGTGATTTTATGGGCGACTTTGGCAAACTTTTGATAGCGTTCTAAGGGTTTTTGGTAGTCAAAAAAGACCGTAAGATTTAGCACAATCAACAAGCCAAAAGCGATGAAAAAAATCGGCGGGAACCTTTTCTTTTCACCTGTAGAATTGTGATTAGCGGTTTTATTATTCATGGGGGGAATGTCACAGTTTATTTGAAAAGGCGTATTGTATAGTGCCCGGCGTCGATTTCAATGCTATGGCGTCGTTAATAACTCAATCATTTCTTTGGTGGTCTGAATTGCAATTGTCTCAAAACTGTCTTTGTCCGATTGCGCAATCAAATTTTCTCGCTCAGCCAGCACCAACAATTGGGTCACTGTATTTTTCAATTTGCGCTTTACCTCAGATGAAATAACCACAGCAGGTTCAACACCGTTATAAAGCCAATCAAGCGAAACACCAGTTTCTCGATGGCAAATATAAACCACTTTCCAGGGTACGCTGCCCTTTTGTAACCAATTACTGGGCATATTTTGATGACAGCCAATTATCTTTGCTAGCCCTTTTTTCTCATAAACACCGCTCGCCTGCATCATACGCTTGATAATGTCCTTGGCCCACTGCTGCTTTTGCCCCAGTGTCATGCCGTTAAAAAACTCGCTATCCCTTCTACCTGCTTCAAGCACTTCGTCTGGATTTGACATCTGTTACCCTTGTATAAAAGTCAGTAATCACCCAATAATAATAGAATTCGTTAGATTATCCAGAAAAAACAACACATTTGTATGAACCGTTCCTCATGCATAACGATAAAAGTTATTTTAACAGAACCCTATTCTCCAGATTCAGACTTGATTAGCTCAGACTTGATTGGCTCACAAGACAACAATCGAGCAACATCCTTGGCGATAATTTTCGCTACCGACCTGAATCCATCGGCTGAGGTTTGTTCAATTAATTCAAGCCTATGACCCATTTGCATCAATTCCATTGCGAGGTTTTCGAGTTTAAAACGCATAGGCCCGGTAATTTTTAATGAAGGTTCAATGCCATCGTATAGCCAATCCAGCGAAGCGCCAGTTTGTTTATGGCAGTCATAAATCACTTTCCAGGGCACACTGCCCTGTTGTATCCAATTACTTGGCATATTCTGATGACAACCAATCAACTCAGCCAGTCGCTTTTTTTCAGTCACTTTGCTGACCGCCATCATACGAGCCACTATTTGCTTGGCCCATTCTTGGCGCTGCTCTTGCGTCATATTGTTAAAAAAATCCTGATCTCGTCTTACCCGATTCCCTGACTCGTCTGAATGTGGCATCAGCAACCCTTATCTGTGATCAACTCATTGTCATTCTACTTATATTCGTTAAGTTTGCCACCAAAAAACACACCTTTAGAGAGAAAATAGCCAACAAGTTAATGGTTACCGTTATATTTGGACAGAAAAAAACTATACATGCAAAACTAAAAGTGTTAGATTTGTGCCGCTTAATAGACAGAAGTGTTAATAATCGTTGTTGAAGAACCTAAAAAACCCCTCAACAATGTCAATCAACCCAACAAACTTGGAGAAATAGCGTGAAAAACGAAGCAAAACTCATCAATAAGAAAATGGCAGCGCATTTAAAAGTATTGCGCCAAGAAGAAAACCTCACAATGCGAGTACTTGCCGATATATTAGGCACGCCACACAGCTTTATTGGAAAAATAGAACAACAGGGACGCCGCCTTGATGTCGCAGAATTTATCATCTATTGCCGTGCGATGAAAAAAGATCCAGTTGACGTTTTCGAAAAAATCGTTGATTTGTGATCGCGTTTATCACATCCAATTGATGGCAGTTTGACCTTGCAACCACCTCGCAGACTGCCAACAATGCTCGATGTTCACAACAACACGCAACAAACGTCACCAATGAATAACCATTGCCAACAATATTCGGGGTTTTGATTTTATCATGACCAATAACGACAAATTGACACGCGCCAAAGCCCTGATAGAGCTGATACGACAAGAAAACACGCTAATTGCCCAATCGCAGCAAAAAATAGACGTTTACAACAAAGGCCTGACTGATTTAAAGCTCTCTTTAGCACAAACTCAGCAATTACTGAACAACCACCAAAACAGTGAATCGACTTTTTAACCCTTGGTATTATCAACCACTTAGCATCAACTCATTTTCATTTTCAACCAAAAAAATTACCGCTGTAGCAGTGTTGATGCTAATTAATGAAAGCAAAGTCACCTTTCAAGACCCCATCAGTAAACATATTCCCTACTTTTTAAAAAACACTAAAGAACTCAAAGACAAAAGCGTCACTGCCAGATCAGCTATTAATAACCCTTCGCTTTAGATTGTTTTAATCTTACCATTTTGTGCCCTGATCATATAAACTGTATAAAACAACAGCTACAATTATACACAGCATTTTGATGGGTTCGAATTCGGCAGACAGTGTCTGCCGAATTCAACAATAAAAGGTACTGACAATGAATAATCTGGTGTCTCATGTTCACTTACTCAATCAAATTCGCACTTTATTGTCACAAAATCAACATAGATTACAGCAAACTGTAAACCACGCTATGGTACAAACCTATTGGCAAATAGGTCGATTAATTGTCGAAGAAGAGCAACAAGGTGAGGTTCGTGCAGAATATGGAAAACAGCAATTACAAAAAATTTCAACGCAGCTGACACAAGAGTACGGCAAAGGTTTTACAATTCGAAATTTACGTAATATACGAACTTTCTATCTATAAACTCAAATGTTTCATGCTTATCGACCTTAAAGTCGGCAAATTGAATTATCAAGATGTTGGCCAAATGGATGCTTATGTACGCATATACGACGAACAACATAAAAGCACAGACGACAACCCCACTATAGGCTTGATTTTATGCAGCCAAAAAAGCGAAGCCATCGCCAAGTACTCAGTACTTAAAGACAGCGAACAATTGTTCGCTGCCAAATATATGTCTTATTTGCCCAGTGAAGATGAACTAACCAAAGAACTGCAAAGAAAGCGGGCTTTTTTGTTGAGGCACAATGAAAGTAAAAGCCTTTAAAAGGAAGTAACCCTATCCCCTTAATCATCACTCGCTTGCAACTTCGCCACTAGCGGACGTAAAATCGCCTCACAATAAATAGAACAATACAAAAACAGCAGCGCATTCACCGCATAGGCGGCGTGAATAGTGACTGTCTTTTCAATCATTTCGATATTGCCGTGAATTGCAATAACGCCAACCAACACACCAATAACGCCGCCACCATAACAAAACTGAATTTGTTTCTGATAAATCTGCGCCAGTTTCTCAGTTGCCTTGCCCCCTTCGACTTTATCGGCAAACAGATAACGTAAACCACCCAGTGATTTTAATAACCCGCTAACACCAAAGGCGCTGATGGTAGCCGCGCAGGTGAAAAACAGGGCAAATGCTAGGGAGTAAAAATCCCAGAACATCTTCAATTCGCCAGCCAATTTCATTAATAACGAAACCGCTGCCAACAATACAAATACCGCAATAGAACCGTGCATTATCTTCTCCTTTGTCCATCGACTTTGTGGATTGGGATACTCAACAAACAACGCGCCCACCTCAACATCAAAAGCCCCAGCCAACGCCTGCAAGGTTTCACCCGACCCACCACCTTCACGCTCTAACCTTTGTACTGTGCGCAAACTAAGGCCCGATGCTTTGGCTAAAACTTCTTGGGTCCAGCCTTTTTGCTGGCGTATAAGTTTTACTTTTTCTGCTGATATGTTCACTATTGTCTCCTGATGTATCTTCGAAGCGAATTATTAACGGTTGTACTCAAGACATGCCAGTTATTATAGCCGCTATTTAGCCGCCAATCTTATGACATTTTATATTTTTCAATGAGTTAGGGTTTTCCCTTGTAACGTTGAGAATTAGGTTTAATAACCCCTGCCAGTCAGTTAAAATGAGCCATTACTCTTCAAGTGAATCAGCAAATGACCCGCAAACGCATTTATATCGCCTACACTGGCGGCACCATCGGCATGGAAAAATCAGCGCAAGGCTACGTGCCCACAAGCGGGTTTTTAACCCAATCCATCCGCCAAATGCCTGAATTCAACCGTGACGAAATGCCTTTGTTTGATATTCACGAATACTCACCATTGATTGATTCAGCTAACATGTCGCCTGCTGATTGGCAAAAAATTGCCGATGATATTCATAGTCATTATGATGATTACGATGGTTTTATTGTGCTACATGGCACCGACACCATGTCATTTACAGCCTCAGCCTTATCGTTTATGTTTGATGGCTTGAGCAAGCCTATTATTGTGACTGGATCGCAAATTCCATTGTCAGAATTGCGCTCTGACGGCGCGGTCAACTTGTTAGAGTCGCTATACATTGCTGCCAACTACCCCATCAACGAAGTGGGTTTGTATTTCAACAATAAACTCTACCGAGGCAACCGAACCACCAAAATTCATGCCGATGGTTTTGGTGCGTTCACCTCAACCAATTACGCCGAATTAATTGAAGCAGGTATTAATATCGAATTGGTTAACGGCAAGATTAACCAATCCATGTGCCCAGATAAAGTGCTGTCATTGGCGCAAATTAAACCCCAACCGATTGGTGTCATCAGCCTGTATCCAGGCATAGCCACCGAAGTTATCGCCAACATTATTGAACAACCGGTGAAGGCTTTGATCATTCAAAGTTACGGCGTGGGCAATGCGCCGCAAAACAAAGATTTCTTGGATTTGTTAAAACGAGCAACCGACTCGGGCATTATCATCATTAACCGCACTCAGTGCGCCAAAGGTCGAGTCAATATGGATGGTTATGCCACAGGTAATGCGCTCAAAGCATCTGGGGTTATCAGTGGGTATGATATGACGCTTGAAGCTACGCTAACCAAACTGCATTACTTGCTCAGTTTAAACCTTGATGTTGAAGAGATTAAACAATTGATGCAGCAGAGTTTACGAGGTGAGTTAACTAAATAGACTAGGGCAAAGTTTGGGGGTTGTGCAGGTCTGCTATCCCCAAAAATGCCGCTTTTCATCGTAGAACTTCCAGAGTCGTTATTGGGCTGGCGACATTTTTGTTGTCGTACGCAACACCATCAAGCATCAACATTTCTCTTTTTCTACCATTTTGTATGATCACCCGGTCAAAAAATACTTGCTTGACTATCGCGAAGGTCAAGTCGATTTTATCGTCAATACCATAAGTACCTTCAATACCCTTACTATCAATCACCACAGTGCCTTTACCACTAACATCTTGTGCAACCGTTGCCGTCAATGTCAAATCTAAGTCTGTTGGAGAGGCAACTCCGCTATTGATGCTTTGGGCGTCATTAACACCACTGGGTAGTACTAACCAAGTAATGTTGGCCATTGTCGAGGCAATATAAACTAGCAAAAAAGCCGTAAAAAGCTGGCTTATGTTTATTTGAGGCAATTGTTTAATTTTGTTTAAAGCGTCAGTTAAGTAAGACATAGTTTTTTGTTGGTGGGTTATTAATGCCCAGTAGTATGCGCTTAAATACTGTAATAACAAATCACCACAGCAACACCAAAATTTCACTAATTTGTTTAATATCAATGCGATAGAATAATTTTAGACACTAAAATGTCGCTTTTGCGATAACAAATGTCTAACTCACGACAGATATATTATAGATTTGCTGATGCGCAAATCCCTAGAAATACGCGCCGACAATTTAAGGCAAAAAAAAGGGTAGCTACTGGGCTACCCTATTTACATACTGTTATTTCATGTAATTCTACATGACAGATTCTATCTTACTTGCCACGGTTTTCAGAGCGACGGCCTTGTGGACGTTTTTTGTCAGAACGGTCATTACGACCTTCAGAACGACGTGGTTTTCGAAAATCACCACCATCTCCTGTGTTCGCTTGTGTTTCTGAAATGTCAATTTGACGCTTACGAATATACACTTTCTTCAAGTGATCCAGTGCAGCGGCAGGCATGTCTTTTGGCAAATCAACCGTACTGAAACTGTCGTTAAGTTTTATGCGGCCAATTTGACGTGCATCGATTTTGGCTTCATTGGCAATAGCACCAACAATGTCAGAAACCTGTACGCCATGCTCGCGGCCCACTTCAATTCGGTAGGTTTGTTTGTTCGAATCGTCACGCTGCTTGTCACGCCCGCCACGGTCTGGTCTATCGCGACCACCTCTATCATCACGACCACCACGGTCTTCACGGTCGCGGTACACATCCATTGACTGAAAATCTGACATTTCAACCTGCAATGGTGAACGTTCTTGCGCCATATAAATCAAGGCTGCGGCCAATTCTGATTCTGATACTTCCAGCTTTTCTTGCAATTTGGCTGAAAACTCTTGATAGAACTGCAAAGGTGTATCCGACAATACTTCAGCAACCTGTGCAGAGAAGTTATCAGCACGGCGCTGGGCTATCATGTCTGAACTTGGAACTGGCATTGAAGTTAGCTTTTGCTTAGTTGCACGTTCAATAGCAAACAACAAACGCTTTTCGCGCGGTGTAGTCAGCAATATCGCTTTACCTGTACGACCAGCACGACCTGTACGGCCAATACGGTGAACGTAAGCTTCAGTATCTAGCGGAATATCATAGTTAATAACCAAAGTGATACGCTCTACGTCCAAACCACGGGCTGCAACGTCTGTGGCGATAACGATGTCGAGTTTGCCAGATTTCAAACGACGAATCGTTTGCTCACGAGCTGCTTGGTTCATGTCGCCGTTAATAGGTGCAACAGCATGACCACGGGCTTCGAGTTTTTCCGACAGCTCGGTAGTCAATGAACGGGTTCTTACAAAGATAATACAACCTTCGTACTCTTCAGCTTCCAAAATGCGCGTTAAGGCGTCAAGTTTTTGGTTGTTTCTGAGCATCAAGAACTGTTGGTCAATACGTTCAACAGTGGAGGTCTTAGAGGCAATCTTAACCTCTTCAGGGCTTTTCAAATATTTGCGTGCAATTTTAGCAATTGGCGCAGGCATAGTTGCCGAGAACATCGTTTTTTGACATTCTTTAGGTGCAGCATCCATGATGGTTTCGATGTCTTCGATGAAACCCATGCGTAACATTTCATCGGCTTCATCAAGAATCAAGGTTTTAATACCTGTTAGTTTCAAAGTGCCTTTGTTCAAATGATCAAGCACACGGCCCGGGGTACCAACAACAACATGCACACCACGCTTAAGCGCGTTGATTTGCAAACCATAAGCTTGGCCGCCGTAAATAGGCATAACATGAAAGCCTTTGATATGACGAGCATAGGCTTGAAAAGCTTCGGCAACCTGTATGGCCAATTCACGGGTCGGACACATGACGATGACTTGAGGTTGCTTTTGGTTAATGTCGATTTGGCTTAATACTGGCAGCGCAAACGCCGCAGTTTTACCAGTACCAGTTTGTGCTTGGCCGATAATGTCCTGTTGGTTAAGGATCAGCGGAATAGTTGCCGCTTGTATCGGAGATGGAGTTTCATAGCCGAGGTCGCTAACCGCTTTTAATACTGGAGCGGATAAGTTTAGGTCGGTGAAATTTACAGTTTCGGTCATTTTGTGCCTCAAAAAATAGCCTGCATTCAGACACTTGTCTAAGCAGGATCAGCGCAGCGCGAGTCTTAATTTAGAATCAGTCTCTACAAAGACAGTTTCAACGAAGAAAGCTCTGCGCGGTACAATTGTTGATGCCTGATTGTCGGAATACAGCTATTTTTCACAGTCACATTTATTCACTAAATCAAGCGTTCTACGTCGCCTCTATCGAGGTTGGCGACGTTTTTCAGTAGACTTTCCTTGTCTTTGCTGGTGTTTGCGCACCGAGCGACGAATACGGGCGGTTTTGGTCCGCTTGTCCATTCGTCCTTCTTCAACTTTAATCATAGATTTGTGTTCATAGGGCAAATCTACCATCTGCCTGAGGTAATTAACGTCTTTAAGCGTCAATTCTGCCCAGCCCCCTTGTGGCAGGTGTTTCTCTAACAAAATCTCACCGTAGCGCACTCGAATAAGGCGCGACACTTTGACTTCTTGCGATTCCCACAAACGACGAACCTCACGGTTACGTCCTGAGGTCAGAACCACATTAAACCAACGGTTTATGCCTTCGCCACCGCTGGATTTTACACTTTTGAATTTGGCTGGCCCATCTTCAAGCTCAACGCCTTTGCGTACGTTGTTGATCTTTTGATCGGTTACTTCGCCAAATACTCTACAGGCGTACTCTCGTTCAACTTCAAACTTTGGATGCATTAGGCGGTTAGCCAGCTCTCCATCGGTGGTGAAGATCAACAAGCCAGAAGTATTAACGTCCAAACGACCAACCGCTATCCAGCGACCGCTTTTAAGTCGAGGTAACCGATTAAATACTGTAGGACGTCCTTCAGGGTCTTTGCGCGTACACAATTCACCCTCAGGTTTGTGATAGGTTAATACCCGGCAAACGGTTTCATCAAGTGATTCTGTTTTGACGATATGACCATCAACCCTTAACAAATTACTTTCTTCAACTCGGTCGCCAAGCTTAGCGACTTTGCCATCTACGCTGGCACGGCCGTCGCTTATCAGCTGTTCCATCTCTCTTCGAGATCCTTTGCCGGCGCGAGCCAGGACTTTTTGCAACTTTTCGCTCATGTGAACCTTCTCAGATTGTTAGCTTTGTTTTATCCCTCAAGCACACCCTTCGCGCATACGCTTTAATATGCGAATGCGGGATGAAACTCGCAACTTATTTAAAAATAAGTCTTACGACTTGCCTACACGGATGTAGGTACTTAGGTTTTGCCTGGAGCAGAAAACCTATCGCTGCATAATTCCAGCCCTGCCAATCGGCAGATAGAAACTCCGTTTCTAGACTAGAATCAGCATTAAGTTAGATGCCCAAACCCTGACAAGCAGGAGTCGCACATAATAAATTAAACACCCAAATTCGAGGGCGCGAAAGTATACCAAAGGATTAGAAAATTTGATACTTTTTAATGCATCAATGCAGAAAATTTATTCAAACGGGGCCGGATCACCCACGCCATAACGAGCGATTCGAATATCGTCTTCGTCAGTCATATCAACAACTGTCGTTGGCAATTCACCCAAATAACCGCCGTGAATGATCAAATCCACCTGTTTTTCGAGGCAATCGCGAATGGTATCCGGATCAGATTCGGCCGATTCAGCACCGGGCATGATAAGGGTTGTCGACATCAAAGGTTCGCCCAATTCTTCAAGTAAAGCTAATGTGATTGGGTTGTTCGGCACTCGAATACCAATGGTTTTTTTCTTGGCGTTAAGCAATCGTTTAGGGACTTCTTTGGTGCCTTTAAAAATAAAAGTATAGGCGCCGGGGGTATTGTGTTTTAACAGCCTGTAAGCGGCATTATCAACTCGAGCATAAATCGATAACTCCGACAAATCACGGCACATCAAAGTAAAATTGTGCTCTTTGGTAAATTGGCGAATTTTACAAATTCGCTCCAGTGCCTGTTTATCACCGGTATGACAACCCAAAGCATAACCAGAATCGGTTGGATAGACGATAACCCCACCGCGGTTAATAATGTCGACCGCCTGATGCATTAATCGCGTTTGAGGGTTATCAGGATGTACGTAGAAAAATTGGCTCATGGGGGACTCGTTTTTTTTACGGGTTAATAAAAAAGGTTAAAGGAATTATAGGCATTAATACGAACTACCGTATACACATCTTTGCGCGTTTGGAGGCCAATACAAAAAGTTAATTGAGCCTCACATTGTAGGCGGGTGATTTGCCTACATGGATGTAGGTACTTAGGTTTTGCCTGGAGCATAAAACCTGTATCCCCGCATCTTTTCCTATCACCAATTATGCCACACAGGCAGGTATTTATCAGATAAATATAGGTTTTTTCCAAGCTCACTCCAATTGGTCGGGAAGTGAAAATCAGACCCAACAGAGGCCAACAACTCATAGTCTAAGCACAGTTGACCGAGCTTTTCACGCTCTTGCGTGGTCTGTTGTGGTAAAGCCACTTCAATGCCATCGCCCCCTGCCTTTTTAAAGTCAACAAGCAGTCTTTTCAACCATTTGGTGGTCATATCGTAACGCGAAGGATGGGCGATTATCGCAATACCACCAGCGTCATGTATCCACTGTACAGCCGTTTTAATGTCAATCCATTCGCTAGGCACATAACCGGTTTTACCTCGCTTCATGTATTTTTTAAACACCCCAGCAAAATTCTTCGCCTTACCTATCTCAATCAAATATTTAGCATAATGAGAACGGCTAATGGCCGCATCGCCAGCAATGCGTTTGGCGTTGATGTAAGCATCTGGTATACCGGCTTTTTCGAGCCGATTGCCAATTTCTTTGGCACGCTCATTACGATAATCGATTTGCGAGTGAAGCCTTTTAATTAGCTCAGGGTCGTTTTCGTCGATTTTTAATCCGACAATGTGTATTTCGAAACTTGTCCAACGAGTGGAAATTTCGACACCGCCAATCAACTCGATATCCAGCTGTTTTTCTTTAATATATTCACGAGCAATAGGAATGGCATTAACGGTGTCGTGGTCGGTGATAGCAAACACATCAACTTGTTTTTCAACTGCTCGGTCCAGTAGTTCTGGTGGCGTCAACCTGCCGTCAGAGCAGGTGGTGTGGCTGTGTAAGTCGTATCTCAAGACGTTATATACTCAAAGTTAATAAGTTATGAAAAAAATAGGGTTGACATCAAACAAACAATAGCGTCTTATAGTGTCAATTAAGCTTCACTTATAAGCTATTTGACTAAAAGGTTCACTGGTAATGTCTAACAAGCATATTAACACACTTATCAACACCGCAACATCTTGGTGGCGCAGCATCTGATCATTCGGGCCGCGTAGAACTTTTATAGATAGAATTCCTAAAGCCCGTTTCGCAAGACACGGGCTTTTTTAATGGTCAAATAAAAATACAGAATATACGATAAAAGGGTAGAAAAATGAACAGTTTAACTATGAATGCAATCTCTTGGTGGTGGCAGCTGACTTAACGTGGGCCTGTTAAACTGTGTGAAAAATTTAACAATAAGGCCCACTTAATCAGTGGGCTTTTTTGGTTTTAATTGATGATAAAAATTTAATGAAAAGGAATGACAATGATATTTAGTCATGTGCGAACACAACCCGGTGAAGTGACCAGTATCTCACTTAAAACCAATTACGTGGCTCAGCCGTTACCGCTGTTTCACCAGTTAACAAAACAATCTAAAAACAGTTTGTTGCTTGAATCATCAGAAATCGAAAGCAAGACCAATTTAAACAGTATGTTGTTGATTGATGCGGCGATGAAAATCACTTGTCACGGCCATACGGTTCGCCTAGAAGCCAGCAGTAACAACGGTTTGTCGTTGGTGCCTTTTTTGGCCGAAAAGCTCAAAAATCACATTACCAAAACCGAACTCAGTGCAATTGAAGTGACCTTTTCCCGGCCAGACCCATTGCTAGATGAAAACAAACGTTTGTTGCATCCCAATGCCTTTGAAGTGTTACGCACGGTCATCAAACAAATCAAAAGCAACACAGATGAAAAATTTGCGATATTTTTGGGCGGTGTTATCGGTTACGACATGATAGCCAACTTTGAACAACTGCCCGATGTAGCCACAGGCGAAAACACCTGCCCCGACTATGTGTTTTATCTTGCAGAGACGCTGCTTAGTATCGACCACCAAAACTCAACCGCCCAATTGACCGGCAACGTTTTTAGCGGCCCCAATGCTATGGCCAATTGTTTTGAAGTGGGTAAACGACTCGAAGAATTACAGCAATTGTGTGATGCATCTGACCTGCCCGTAACCACTAAAAAGTCAGCACAATTAGATGCCCAAGATGAAGCGAAAATTAAGGTTGATGTCTCTTTTGAGACATACTGCCAATCAGTCGTGAGTCTTAAAGAAAGAATTGTTAATGGAGAGATATTTCAGGTTGTGCCATCGCGTAGCTTTTCAGTGCCCTGCCCTAATCCAATGCAATCTTACGACCAGTTGAAGTTATCTAACCCCAGTCCTTACATGTTTTATATGGCTGATGAAGATTTTGCATTGTTTGGCGCATCCCCTGAGTCATCACTAAAATATGTCGCCGACACCAATCAGGTTGAAGTCTATCCTATCGCTGGTACTCGCCCTCGTGGGTTCAATCAAGACGGTTCAATCAACCCAGATTTAGACAGTCGTATTGAACTTGACCTGCGCAACGACGAAAAAGAAAAAGCCGAGCATCTTATGCTGGTCGATTTGGCCCGTAACGATGTTGCCCGCATTTCTAAACCGGGTTCTCGTCAGACCTGTAAATTATTGAATGTTGACCGTTATTCACATGTAATGCATCTGGTTTCGACTGTCACCGGTCAATTACAAGATGATTTAGATGCATTGCACGCCTATCAAGCCTGTATGAACATGGGCACACTAACAGGTGCGCCAAAAATTCGCGCCTCAGAGCTTATCCGCCACACCGAGAAAAAACGCCGTGGCAGCTATGGCGGTGCGGTAGGTTATTTGACCGGTAACGGCGATATGGATACCTGCATTGTTATACGCTCTGCTTTTGTCACCAACCAGGTCGCTCAGGTTCAGGCCGGTGCTGGTGTGGTATTTGACTCAGTGCCAGAGGCTGAAGCCGACGAAACAAAAGCCAAAGCTCAAGCCGTTTTACGGGCCATTTTACAAGCTAACAAGGAAGCCGACCATGCCAGCAAATAACAACAAGCCGTTAAACACCAAAATATATTTGCTCGATAATTTTGATTCTTTTACCTACAACTTGGTAGATGAATTCAGGCAGCTAGGATTTGAGGTGGTGATTTACCGCAACAGCGTGGCAGCCGATTACATTTATGAGCAAATACAAAACGAACAACACCCTGTCGTTGTGGTGCTATCGCCCGGACCCGGCAACCCACAAAGCGCAGGTTCATTACTCGACTTGGTTGCCCTGTGCAAAGGCAACTATCCTTTGTTTGGCATTTGTTTGGGCCATCAGGCCATAGTCGAAAGTTATGGCGGCAGAATTGATCTGGCCCCCGAAACTGTGCACGGCAAGTTATCAGCAATCGATCACACTGATCATCCTTTGTTTGAAGGTATGGTCGGAAAGCTACAGGTCGCTCGTTATCACTCATTACAGGCCGTTGACATGCCTGAGCAATTGTCAGTAATTGCTAATTTTGACAAAATTCCGATGGCCGTTATGCACGAACAAGACAAGGCACTGGGTTTTCAATTCCATCCAGAATCGATTCTCACCACCCGGGGTTCGCAATTGATTAAACAGAGTTTGACCTACCTTTTAGGAGAATTATCATGACTAATCCGTTAGATTCTTTAGAATTACTATTGGCTGGCGAATCACTTACCAAAACCCAAAGCCGAGACTTCTTTTCAGGGGTAGTTAAAGGTGAAGTTGACCCTATCGTTTTATCATCTTTATTGACAGCACTGAAAATCAAAGGCGAAGTGCCAGCCGAAATTTCTGGTGCAGCCAGTGCCTTGCGCGATAACTGTTTGCCATTCCCTGAGTTTGCCGGTGATTGCGCCGACAACTGCGGCACCGGTGGCGATGGCTCTAACACTTTTAATATTTCGACCACCGCCTCTATCGTCGCAGCGGCTTGCGGTTTACCGATTGTAAAACATGGCAACCGCAGTGTTTCTTCAAAATCAGGCTCTGCCGACATGTTAGAAACTTTTGGTGTTAACCTGCAAATGAGCCCTGAAGTGGCGCACGATTGCTTGTTAAAAACCAACCTAACGTTTTTGTTCGCCCCGCATTATCACAGCGGCATAAAACACGCCATGCCTGTGCGTAAAGCGCTACATACTCGCACCTTATTCAATATACTTGGCCCGTTGGTAAACCCAGCCAAACCACCTATTCAATTATTGGGTGTTTATTTACCTGAGTTGTGTCGCCCTATGGCCGAAGCACTACTGTTACTTGGCGTAAAAAGAGCAATGGTAGTACACGGCTCTGGCATGGACGAAATTGCCCTGCATGGCGACACCAAAGTCGTTGAAGTCAAAGACGGACAAATCAGTGAATATACGCTAAGCCCTGCTGATTTTGGTTTTGAAACTTTTCAGGTTAATGAGTTAGAAGGTGGTGAGCCAGAATTTAACTGCAACATCACCGCCAATCTACTTGATGGTAAAGGCACTGAAGCGCAAAATGCCGCTATCGCGATTAACGTATCGGCATTGTTGGTATTGTTTAACAAAGCCGACAACTTCAAGCAAGGCGCAGCCATCGCACAACAAATGTTGGCTTCGGGCAAAGCTAAAGCTACATTTGACCAATTCATTGAGCTGAGCAATCAAGACTCTAATTTAAGTTCTAATCAAGGACAGGCATAACCGCAATGAGCAATATATTAACCAAAATCATTGATCATAAAACCATAGAGGTTGAACAGCGCAAACAGCAGTTTCCGCTTGAAGGGTTTATTGATGATGTTGTGCCTTCAACAAATTCATTTTTTGAAGCGCTACGCGATGCTGATACTGGCTATATTTTAGAATGCAAAAAGGCCTCACCCTCTAAAGGTCTCATTCGTGAAGACTTTGATTTACCAGTCATTTGTGACGGCTACCGTGATTTCGCCACTTGTATTTCGGTATTAACTGACGAGCGCTATTTTCAGGGCAGTTTCGACTACCTCAAAACAGTCACAGGATTAGTCGACCAACCAGTGATTTGTAAAGACTTTTTCATCGACACCTATCAGGTCTATCTTGCCCGTTATTATGGCGGCAACGCTATATTATTGATGCTCTCTGTTCTTGATGATGAACAATACATTGAGCTTGCAAATGTGGCGGAAAAACTTAACCTGTCGATTCTAACTGAAGTCAGCAACGCAGAAGAAATGGCTCGAGCACTGACACTTGGTGCCAATATCGTTGGCATCAACAACCGTAATTTACGAGACCTGAGCACCGACACTCGCCGCACGCTAGAACTTGTCGAACTCATTCCAGCTGACAAACGTAAAGAGCTTGTGGTGATCTCAGAATCTGGCATTTATAACCACCAGCAAGTACAGCAATTATCAAAAGTTGCCGATGGCTTTTTAGTTGGTAGCTCATTAATGGCCCAAGATGATATCGCTGGTGCTTGTCGGCGCATGATTTATGGCGAACACAAAATTTGCGGTATGGGCAAACCTACTGACGCGTTAGCCGCTTATGAAAGCGGTGCGACATTTGGAGGATTGATTTTCTTCGCAAAATCACCTCGTAACGTGACTGTCGAAACCGCAAAAACCATCGTCGTAGCAGCGCCGCTCGATTTTGTTGGTGTGTTTGTTAACGAAGCAATCGACAAAGTTAGTAACATAGCCGTTGAGCTTGGTTTGGCCGCAGTTCAATTACACGGCAGTGAAGACCAAGCCTATATCGACCAATTAAAACCTCTATTGCCTGCAACTTGCCAAATATTCAAAGCCAAAGCGGTTAAAGACCAATTGCCCGCCTTTGATGAAACTGTCGACCGTTTTGTGCTCGACACCTTTCATCAAACCCTACCCGGTGGCAGTGGTAAAACCTTTGACTGGCAACTATTACAGCAATTGCCTCACGACAAATTGTTTATGATTGCCGGTGGATTGAACATCAACAACGTCGAAGAAGCAGCAAAGCATATTGCCATCGGATTAGACATCAATTCGGGGGTTGAAGATTCACCGGGCGACAAAAACCCAGACAAAATCAAACAAGTATTAGCACCTATCACTAGCTTAAGAACAGGAGCAAAGAAGAAAATGAAAAAATTAGACCCTTATTTTGGCGAATTTGGCGGCATGTTTGTTCCAGAGCTACTAGTGCCTGCATTAGAGCAGTTGGAACAAGCGTTTATAGATTCACAAGAAGATGAAAGCTTTGCCGCAGAGTTTACCGCACTGTTAAACGATTATGCAGGCCGGCCAACGCCATTAACCTTGACTCGCAACATCAGCCCTAACCCAAACACCAAAATTTACTTAAAACGCGAAGACTTGTTGCACGGCGGCGCGCACAAAACCAACCAAGTGTTGGGTCAAGCATTACTCACCAAACGCATGGGTAAAAAAGAAGTCATTGCCGAAACTGGCGCAGGCCAACACGGTGTGGCTACTGCCTTAGCCTGTGCTCTGCTTGGCTTAAAGTGCCGCGTTTACATGGGTGCCAAAGACATCGAACGTCAACAACCCAATGTATTTAGAATGAAGCTAATGGGCGCAACCGTTATTCCAGTAACTGCTGGCAGCGGCACATTAAAAGACGCAGTAAACGAAGCTTTGCGCGACTGGGCTGGCTCTTATCAAGACGCTCACTATTTACTTGGCACGGCGGCGGGTCCTCACCCATTCCCGACCATCGTCAGAGACTTCCAAAAAATGATTGGTGAAGAAGCCAAAGTACAAATTCTTGAAAAAGAAGGCCGCCTGCCAGACTCTGTTGTTGCGTGTATTGGTGGTGGTTCAAATGCTATTGGTATGTTTAACGACTTCATTAAAGAAGAAGGTGTTAAGTTGATTGGCGTAGAACCCGGCGGCAAAGGCGTTGATACCGACATGCACGGCGCCGCTATTGCCAAAGGCACATTGGGTATTTTACACGGCACCCACACATACATCATGCAAACAGATGACGGCCAAATTGAAGAGTCTTATTCGGTCTCAGCTGGTTTAGATTACCCAGCCGTAGGCCCTCAACACGCACACCTTAAAGCGATTGGCCGTGCCGATTACGTTTCTGTCACCGATGATGAAGCACTAGATGCATTCCAGCTGCTGGCAGAAAAAGAAGGTATCATTCCGGCGCTCGAATCTTCACACGCGCTAGCCCACGCCCTTAAAATGGCAGCGTCAACAGATGAAGAACAAATCATCGTCGTTAACCTATCTGGTCGTGGCGACAAAGACTTAGCACATGTCAGTGAAATTCTTATGGACAAGAAAAAAGGAGCAAACAATGAGTAATCGATATCAAGACCTCTTCAATACGCTGAACGAGAAAAAAGAAGGTGCGTTTGTGCCATTTGTGACGCTGGGCGATCCTAATCTCGACACCTCTTTGGCCATCATCAAAACCTTGATTGATGCCGGTGCCGATGCGCTAGAGCTGGGTTTTCCGTTCTCAGATCCGATTGCTGATGGTCCGGTGATACAAGCGGCCAACATTCGTGCGCTTGAGGCCAACGTAACCACGCAAAACTGCTTTGATTTAATCGCGGCAGTAAGACAATACAGCCCAAGCATTCCAATCGGTTTATTGTTGTATTCAAACCTTGTTATGGCCAAAGGCGTAGATGCGTTTTACGCCACTGCTAAGCAATCGGGCGTTGACTCTGTATTAATTGCCGATGTGCCAATCAGAGAAAGTAAACCGTTTAGAGAAAAGGCCAAAGCCCACGGTATCGACCCTATTTTTATCGCTGCGCCAAACAGTCCTGAGGCAACGTTAGAACTGGTTTCGAATTACTCACAAGGTTACACCTATTTGCTCGGTCGTGCTGGCGTAACAGGCGCAGACACAGTTGCCGAAATGCCTGCCGACGAGTTCATTGCTTTGTTAGATAAATACAATACCCCGCCAACATTGTTAGGTTTTGGTATCTCTAACCCCGCGCAAGTTAAGCAGGCATTAGGATCGGGTGCAAAAGGCGCTATTAGTGGTTCTGCGGTGGTTAAAATCATCGAAAATAACCTTGATGATGAAGCTGCAATGTTAGCTCAACTGGGCGAATTTATCAGTGCCATGAAAGCAGCTACAGTTTAACTGCCTATCTAGGCGGGGCCATGCCTCGCCTAACATCTACCGCCATTTCACCCCCCTTAATATTGCATTTTTGCGCATTTGAACTAACAATTAATAATCACCCTTTGTAAAAATAAATAGCTAAAATAAATAGCTAAAATGGAAGCCCCACATGAGCGCCAAACCACTCAAGAATTTATTGCCGATGAAAGCCGTAGCCATCCTCAATAGGGTGCCGCTGTTTAACCTGCTTACCACCAGTGAAAAGCAGCATATCGCCGAGAGCGTGTCATTGTTTTACCATATCCCCGTCGACGAAGAATTCATTGTGCTCGGCGAAATCGACGATGGTTTTTTTGTGTTGCTCTCAGGCAGTGCGGTTGTGGTTCATTCTGGTGAAGAACTGACTCATGTCAGCGCAGGTAACTTTGTCGGTGAAACCGGCTTTATGGGCAACAACACCCGCTCAGCTTCAGTCGTTGCCGAAACGGATATTATCGCATTAAAATTCACCCGAAAAACCTTTCAAATTTTGCCAATCAGAGTGAGAGAAATCATCAAAGATCACATTATTCAGGGGTTGGTTGAACGGGTTGAAATGCTAAATCTTAAGGTGATTAAAGAGATTAAATTGAATCGGTAGTCTAGAGCACCATATAATTTAATTAACGCGCACCAGGATGTCGAAACCCCTTATCCTTGACCTTTCTAGCCAGCTAAAACCCCACTACCAACGAATTCACACCGCTTCAACCACTATTGTCGTCAATCCAGATACTGTTATCAGGTGGCATCAATCGCAGGCTGAGAATGAAAAAAACAAGGGATCCTTGAAAGAAGAAAGTTTGCCCATATATTTACAGCTAACGGGGGTTGTATGAACGGACATTCAATGACAGGTTTTATATTGCGACTATATATGCTGATGGTAAGCGTATTAGTGCCTAGCGCAGCCTTTGCGGCGGTGCCAGACTCAACGCTTTTGTTGAGTGATGTAAACATTGAACAAACCTGCTCAGTCAACTATCAACAAACCTCATACTTCATTCAAAAAGCCAGCACAGGTGAAAAATATCAAGCCGTAAAAGACACGGTTGTTCGATATTTTTTAACCCTTGATGTGCCCGACCCCATGCAGGCCTATCAACAAAGTGTACTTAGGCAGCTTTACCACAGGCAACAGGTGTTGTTGTCATTCACTACAGAGCCCGAATTTACACGCTTTCGTGTCAATACGTCAGTCAATGAAGAGGACCTGATTTCTTACTCATAATTTATCAAATCACACTTTTATGATATGAATTATTTGGAGAAATCTAATGGAAAACCTCGAACAAATTTTAATGCCGTTAATCCCGTGGATTATGGTCGGCGGGCTCATCTTTGTAATGAAAATGCTAACAATTCAAGCCAGAAAAGCCTCTAAAGTGGCCATTGCCGTAGGCGTACTGGTACAAATGTTCACCCCAGATCCAAAAGTTGAACAAACCATTCAATTGGTTGTTCAGCAAAAACAACAAAACGAAAACCAACAAGGTCAGGGCGAAGGAGAAGGTGACAACCGCGACGACCAAGAATAACCTTTGCTTTAACCGTAAATGGCACAGAGAAGAACAAAAACTAGCGTTTTTATTCTTTTTTGGTTTTTCTTTTCTCTGTGCCCTCTGCGTTCTCTGCGGTGAATAAATCTTTTAAAGAAAAAGGCGCCAAACTACCAGAATATCACGACCTTCCGACAACCCTCAGAAAGTCGAAAAACAACGTTTTTCAACCCCAGACTTTTACCCTCACCACAATGGTGCTACTGTAACGGCCACACTCACTTTTAATTGCTACTTCCCCATGATAAGTCTTTTTAAATCCAAACCCCTAGTTGACGAAACTTCGAGCCGTTGGCTTTTTGATGCCTTCGGCTGGGCAATACAGCAATTCGACGGTCAGTTTTTTGCCGAAAAAAGTCAGCTAATTTTACCCACCAATGAGTTTTTTCCTAACCGAGCCACAAGTGTCGAAGAGCTCTCAGCCAGCGTGTTTGACAAAGTCAGTGGTTATTGCGGGTTAACAAAATGGCCATTCAAATTGGTCGACCCACAGCAATATTCCCCGCAGCAATATCAAGTTACTCAACCGCTATTGATAGTGCGCGGTGAAAATGTTGGTGCAGGTGAAGGACACAATATGCTGGCAAATCAACAGCAGCCGCTCACTGTAAGCTACGACCCAGTTCAGCTAAATCAACCTCAGGTTATGGTTGCCAATTATGCCGCAATGCTGTCGAGTTACCTGATGGGGTTATCAAGCCAATTACCACCGGGAGGCGAAGAGCACCGCGCGCCAGCCATTGAGGTATTGTCTATTTTCATGGGGTTTGGCGTGATGTTTGCCAATACCGCTTATGCGTTTAGAGGCGGTTGCGCCAGTTGTCACGACCACCGTGCTAACCGTACCGCCGTATTGACCGAAAACGAATCAATTTATGCTTTGGCGATGTTTTGCCTGCTCAAAGATATTGACAATAAAACCGTTACACCGCATCTTAAAAAACATCTGCGTGGCATGTACAAACAGGCAGTAAAACAGATTCAAGACCAGTCAGAAGACTTTGAAAACTTGCGAATTATGACAACTGCTCATAAACTTTCTTTATCGGCTTCATGATTTTTGACTCATTATTTAATTTTGTGTGAAAAAGATGTTTTTTAAGATATTGAAATATAAAGTGAATTAAGAAAAGTTAAACTTTTTTCAAAATAACATTGAACTCAACCAAACAAGTGTGGTCAAATAATATGCAGTAGTTGTTTTTTCTTTTACGAACTTTTACTCAAGTAACGTTTCGAAAAGAACTTTAGATTCATAGTCCAAGTCTATGATCCCTGGCCAGTCACCCCCGACTGGCCTTTTTTCGTTTTAAGCCTTTACTTTCCTTCTTTGGCACTAGCCTCCATACAACAAACCCGCCAAACCTGAAGCACGCTGAGTACTTTGGCGAATTGACATTTCTAGCACTTTGGATTCGCTAAACAAATTAAACTGAGTTTTTGCCCGGGTAATGCCGGTATAAATCAACTCTTTAGTGATCACCTTGTTATTAATCACCTGATTGAGTGGCGGTAACACCATAGACACCTGTTCAAACTCCGACCCCTGACTTTTATGCACAGTCATAGCATACACCGGGTCGTGGCTGGGTAATCGATTGGGGTAGTACGATTTGGGTTTTCCATCAGGCGCAATAAACCACGCTTTTAACTGGTCAGAATCTTGGTCTTTTAAAATAATACCGATATCACCGTTAAACAATTCCAGTGCATAATCGTTTTGGCTGATCATGATGGGCTTACCAACGTAATACAGCTGGCGATTATCAATTAAACCAATTCGAACCAGCTCTTTTTCTATCGCATCATTTAAGCCACTAACGCCAAAATCACCTTTTCTCACGGCGCACAATAATTGAAAACGATTGAACTGTTCGATAATCAACTCAGGTAATTGTTCTTCTTCAACCATTGTCAAATAAGGTTGATAGGCATGCGCACTATCTTCAACCATGCGTTTATAATCGACAGGCGAAATATCTGAAAAACTCAAACTCGCCACGTTTTGCTGACGTAAGTGTTTAACCCCAAACCAGTCACTTCGATTAACCGCTTTAGCCAGTTGACCAATACCACTTTTGTCGTCAAACCGATGGCTTTTTTGAAGCAGACAAATACTGTCACTTAACGAAGGCTCGTTTGATACATCGCAATGACCACTGATGTCCATTTGGGTCATCGACTCAATGTCTGCCAACAAAGCGCTGCTATAACACAGATCACGCCCCGATCCGGCGCAAATATCCCCAAGCACACTACCAGCTTCCACCGAGGCTAATTGATCCTTGTCGCCCAGCAGGATGACTTTGGTATGCTCGGGCAATGCGGCCATTAATTTGGCCATCATGGGTAAGTCGACCATCGACACTTCATCAACCACCAGCACATCTAAATGCAACCGGTTGTCTTTGTGGTGAATAAATTCACTGCTGTGAGGTTTAACGCCGAGCAAGCGGTGAATGGTTGAGGCTTCATCGGGGATAAGCTCAATAATATCAGCGTCGATTGGCAAACGAGATTTAGCCCCCTTGATTGACTCACTAAGTCTTGCAGCCGCTTTACCGGTCGGCGTGACCAGCTTTATTATCTGCTTCTTATCAGAATTCGAATCTGAATTGCTACCACGTTGCAACAACACCTGTAACGCCAACAATTTAGTTACTGTGGTCGTTTTGCCTGTGCCCGGTCCACCGGTGATCACGCAAAAGCGTTTTAACAAAGCGGTGGCACACGCCATTTTCTGCCAATCGACCTCTCCTGCGGGCACAGGGTCTGCAAACAACACTTCAAACCACTGGCTTACCTGAGCAAAGTCAATTTGACTGTCACTCGCTGATTTTTGCCTAAGCGCCAAAGCTAGTTGGGATTCATAACACCAATAACGCTGTAAATACAATCGGTTACTGTGCAGTATTAAAGGGGTATTAACGTCGTTATTTCCCCCATCTGAAATACACGAATAGCTATCGAGTTGATTAAGTGCAATGTTTAAATCAGGCAATGTCACCACGGCCTGACCAACATCTAGCGGGTTATTAATATCAATTCGATTCAAATCTAAGCAGGCATTTTTCTTGCCCAGTTCAACACTAACCAAAACCACCAGCAACAACAGCGATTGCTCGTTTGGCGATGCAGCGCCGGGCACAATAAAACGGGCAAATCCGGCATCAATAGGACGGATGATTTTCTGTTTAAGCAATTCTTCTAGCCACATAATCACTCTCCCCATAACCCAAGTTGTTCGCCGCCAAGTATTTCAGTCGGTTTACTCGACTCTGCCTGTCCTGCAAATATATGTCCTGCAAAAATAGCGTCAAGCTTTTCAATCAACGCCTGTTTTGGCCTCGAAAAATAAACCCCTTCAAAGTCTTCGTTGTCCTGCTCCATGCCTCTTAAAAACAAATAGTAATTACCACCTATATGCTGCTCATAATCGTAATCAGCTAAGCGTTGCTTTAAGAAGCGATGCAGCGCGAGGGTGTATAACAAATATTGTAAATGGTAATGATGGCTACTCATCGCCTCTTCCATTTGTGCCTGTCCATAATCTGCAAAGGTATTACCAAGGTGGTTTGATTTGTAATCGAGCACAAAATATTTACCCTGCCATTGGAATATCAAATCGATATAACCTTTCAAAATGCCCTTTACTGGAATAAAGTCGAACACGTCTACCTGTCTATTCAAATGCTCGGATAGTATCTGATTGATTTGCCAAGGTTTGATTTTGTCCATCGGCAAATAAAACTCCATTTCAACCAAACGATCATTGTTTTGAATGTTCGACAAAGACAAACGCTTTTTGTTGAGTTCAGTAGCTAACACACTGTCAATCCATTGCGCGGTGATATCGCCCCACTCATCATCTATCCCAAACTTATTCAGCGCATCAACAACCGGCTTGGTTTGCGATAAATCAAATGTGTCGAATTCAATATTCTCAAATATCTCATGTAAACAACTCCCCGGATTTGCCCCCTTAGGAAAAGTAAAACGACTCATTTGATTGTCGATTTCGGGAGTCGGCAACACAGGTAAATCCACTGCATCGCCTTCATCGGTGCTGCCCGGTAAAACATGAACCGAGGCCACACCGTTAGCCAAGGCCGAGTAACTAGTGACCTTCCAGTCGTACTCAATTTGCCCTTTAAAGGGTTCAAAGTTCAGCGTCTGCTCTTGCGTTTCCTGCAAATCAGCAACGATAGGCTCAAGTTCAGAATCAACAAACTCACTGCGACAAACCAAACCTTCACTGGCCACATTAAGGTCATGACTCAGCTGACTCAACCGTTGATAAATACCTTCATTACTCACTGACTCCAAAGACTTAAACAACAAATAACCCAGCGCTGTTTGCTTTAAGTGACTGGCCTTGCTATTGCCCACCTTGAGATTAAACACCCCAAGATAACAGCGATAAACACCTCGGGTTAACGCCACATAAAGCAACCGTAAATCTTCGGCTAATCTTTCGGTATCGGCCTTTACGATATTCTCGTCGCTGTCGGCAAAATCAATCACCAAACCGCGTTCATCATGAAAAATGCCCGATTTGGCCATGCGATAACCACACACAAACGGCAAGAACACAATGTTATATTCCAAACCCTTCGAGGCGTGCATAGTCACGATTTGCACCAAGTTACTGTCGTCTTCAAGACGTAATTGCTGCACTTTACCCTCGTCGCTGGCTGCAACCAATTGCTCGTGAAACCAGCCAAGCAACCGATGAACACCATCGAGTTCCATCGACTTTTGTTGTAACAACTCACCCATATGGCGCACATCGGTCAACATTCGCTGGGCATTTACATGGTTTGTCTTCCATTTGCTGGCCAAATCGTTAGCGCTGAGCAAATGTTGCAGCACTGCCATCACGCCATTTCTCAGCCACACTTTATGCAGGTCGGCAAACTGATTCAATATTTGCTGCCAGTCATCTTCTTTGTGCGTTAACGACCATAATTGATTGATTGAATAATCAAAAAATGGGGTGATTAATGCCGCCCTTATCGCCCGTTCGTTTTTCTCTTGGTAGATGGCCTTCAACAATAAATAAAACTCAAATGCCAATGGCGTTTCGAACACACTTTGGCGGCTCAAATAAACACTGCTAACACCCGCTTTTGTCAGTGCTTGGCGCATACTGTCGGCTTCGTTTCTGTCGCGCACCAACACACAAATATCACTCGCCGCTAATGGTTTCTCGCCAATATGGGCTTGATTGTTTTGCGCTTTAGTCATTAAGGTCGCAATTTCATTGGCGGTTCGCAGCGCCAAGGCGCTAATGGCATGGCCTTTACTAATGGGCAAATCATTGTCGTTAGCCAGCTGCCAAATATTCAGCGCAGCGGGTGATTCATCATTAGCAATTATCAGTGGGGTTTTATCGGCTTTGCCCGCCGCATTAACAGCATTAAACGGAATCGCCTCGTTATAAACAAACGCATCGGGGCTGGCATTAAACAAACCATTAACTGCCGCCACCAAATTGTCGGATGAGCGCCAATTAGTACCCAAAGTATATTGGCCAGTTTCAGGCGCATCGCCCTTGGCTTTGATATAAGTGAAAATATCTGCCCCACGAAAACCATAGATGGCCTGTTTGGGGTCGCCAATCATCACCATGGTGCTGTTTTCACGGGCGTAAATCGCATTGAAAATACCATATTGCAGTGGGTCGGTATCTTGAAACTCATCAATCATAGCCACTGGAAACTGCGCTGCAATTTTCTTTGCCAGCACTTCACCTTTGTCTGGGTTATCAAGTGCCGCAGCAAGGTTAGTTAATAAGTCGTCAGGGCTGATTTTTTGATTGAGTTGTTTTTCGACCACCAGATTTTGCTTAACCTGATTAAATGCCTTTTGTTTGTAAAACGCATAAACCTGCGCCTTAATTTGCCCTTTGAGTTCAGCCAATCGTGAGAAAGTCACAAAGATGGGATGTTGGGGTGCTTCTTTGCCTTTTTTAGTGGCCTTGACGATGGTTTCTTCCGACCAAATCTCCCACGAATCTTTGCCCTTAGCGAATTCCAAATCGCCCGATGTACAAAACAGCGTGAACGCATCAAGGTATTCTGCCTTGGCCGGTTTGCGGCTTTTAAGTAGCATCGAATCATTAATCAGCGCCGGTATCGATTGTTCTACCCAGCTTATTTTAACCTTTTGGCATAACAGCCCGTATTCATCAATTTTTGCTACTAGCGCTCGTTCTGATATTTCGGGAATCAACGTGCCACTGTGTTTATTCAACAAAGATTGCAACTCAGCCAACAACGCTTTGGGCGATGCCCAGCACTGTAAAAACAACGACAATAAAGTGCCCGACATCGGATAAACCGTGCAACGCCAAAAATCTTTAATGCTCTTTTGGAGGTATTCGCGCTCATCAAGAATAAATTCGTTATCGAACAAACTGCCGCTTTCAAAGGCGTGATGTTTAAGCATTCGCTGACAAAAGCCGTGAATGGTGAATATCGCAGCCTCATCCATCATTTTTACTGCCGCATCGAGCCTTTTGTAAGCCAAATCAACATCGGGTAATAAAGTGATCAACTCCGTTAATATCGGATCTTTGTTACCCTCTTCTACATCGCGTAAAAAAATCGCCTGCTTGGCATCGTTCAAACGCCTTCTAACCCGATCTCTAATTTCTTCAGTTGCCGCTTCAGTGAAAGTCACCACCAACATTTGGTCGACCGACAAACCGTCAGTCGGCTTATCACGTTCAGCCAATCCCAACAAAACACGTAGGTAAAGCGTTGTAATCGTATAAGTTTTACCAGTGCCCGCACTGGCTTCAATTAGGTTCATGCCCTTTACTGGCATTTGTAGAGGATTTAGTGATTGCATGTTATTCCTCCACTGCATCAAATAAAGGCTGGAATATTTGTTCGGCTAATTGCTCAAACGCATCAGGCAAATTATCAACGTCTTTGAACACCCGCTCTATATACAAATCATCGCCCTCGCCCGGTATTTGATTAAACGAAGAACCATTAAACATCTTGGCAACCTCGGTCATTTTGGCAGTTTGACACCATTTTTCGCTCGACTTAACAAAAAATGGTAACGGTTGTTTTCGTCCAGCCAAATACAGCTCAACCCATTGTTGTAACAGCGCTTTTGCTTGTTCTTGTGACAACCTTCTAAAATCGACACTTTCGCTCAAACCAATATGACGAGTCACTACGCTACGCCCAATGGCAGCCATCACCACATGGTGCATCCAAGCCACCAGCCTGTCTTTAGCGGTCACTTTGGCAGGGCGATAAAACAACAAGCCATTAGTGGTGAGGTTTTTCACCCAGCCCAATAATTGAATATTAGCCACCGTTATATTCACCTCTACTGGCGTCAACGGTGTTAGTGAGGTTTCATTCAGCGCCCCAACAAATCCATCGGCTTGATTGTCGAGTTTATCGAATGTTAGCTTGCCCACATCCCGGTGCGGCAAATTGCCAGTGCCATTAATGTGCGAATAGCTATCGAGTCCACTTTGCGCCAACTTGCTGGCCGACAAAGATTCGAGCAATTGATAACGGGTGAGTGCGTCGAGCATAAAGGTTTCGTCATCTTGCTCAACCTGACTCAAAGACGAAAAATACAGCTGTAAGGTGTGGTTAAAGAAGTATTTAACTGGATGTAGCATAAACCGAATTAACTCATCTAAACCTAAGGTTTCTATTGGATCAAAATCATCAATCGGCTGCTCAGCAATTTGAGCATCAGTGGTCGTATTCTGCTGGTTAACATAACGATACCAATGGGGCTGATAACTTTTTAGCGAACTGCTAGTCGCCGTAAAATAGGCCGGATTAAACGGCTGCAACGGATGGAACTGTACAAGATTGTGCGCCTCACCAAAAGTAAATGCCTGCTCGGCGTACTCCAACAACTCAGTCACTAAAACACTGGGGATCTTCTCGCTATTATCTTGCATCGAATGACCCACATAACTGACATACAACTTGTCTCTGGCCGAAAGCATCGCCTCAAGCAACAAATAGCGGTCATCTAACCTTCGCGAACGGTCGCCTTTACGGGTCTTACCTGTCGCCATCAAATCAAACCCAACAGGCGCGACAAAACGAGGATAATCGGCATCGTTCATGCCCAGCAAACAAATGACTTTAAAAGGAATACTTCGCATCGGCATTAGGGTGCAAAAGTTCACTTGTCCGGCCAAAAATCGCTGCCCTACCCCTTTGTCGTTAAAGGCATTGTTAATGTAATAAGCAAACACTTTTTGGCTAATGGGCTGTTCGCAGTTTTTGCTATCAAAATGGGTTTCAAATTCAATCAATACTTGGCGAATGGTATTTATCGCCTGTTCTTCGTCTTTGTCGGTTTGGTAAAAATCCCCAACTAAATCGTTAACCGTGGCGATTTTGTCACTGATGGTGGCGGCTTCATTCAATTGCGCTCGGTAATCAATTAAGGTGTCGATGAAAAACACCAACTTGCCCAGCGTTTCAGCGTTTTGTCCTTCAACGTGTTTATAAGGCAAAATGCCATCAACCAAAGTTTCGTTACCAATGGCATAACCCATCAACAATCGGTTGAGTCCAAAGCGCCAGCTGTTGAGTTCGTCGTTAGGTAAATCAAGTGAGTGTTTATGGTCGCTGTCGATTCCCCAGCGAATGCCAACTTCGTTTATCCAGTTGCGAATAAGGTCTATATCTTCTTCAACCAACCCCATTACCAAAGTCGTGGCAGGCACCGAAATCAAATCGAGCAATTCCGAGGCCGAAAAACGGCTGTCTGGCAATTTCATTAATTGTAAAAAGCTGTTGAGTATAGGGTTTTCGAGCACAAAACCTTTATCTGAAATCGCGTAGGGAATTCGGTTAACTTCACTGCCAGCAAACACCGCATCAATATACGGGCTGTACAACGACACGTCTGGCATCATCACAATGATGTCTTTGGGTGTGAGTGAACTGTCTTGCTCAAACAAATGCAACAGTTGGTCATATAACACTTCTACTTCACGCAACGGGCTATGACAGGCATGAAACATCAGTGAATTGTCATTTGAATCGATGCTTTGCTTACCCGCAGCGGTTAATGACTCGGCAGGCGTGAGCGATTCTATTTTGTCTCTAAACGACAGATTGAACACATCAGCCTGTATACGACAGAGCATACTCGACGGCTCAGGCTCGACAAAATAGTCATACTGGTCGGCATTAATCTCTAATAACTGTTCAAGATAATCACGCCCCAGTTTGCCCCAAGAGGCCAACAACGGGTTACCGACCGTCATATAATTTTGGTCGTTAACACCCAAATGTTTTTTGTTAGCAAAACGCGCCTCAACTTTTGCCAACTGTTTCACATCAACAATGTCTCCCCAGTAATGCGCGCAAGGGTTAAACAACATCAAGTGAATATCAACATGTTCAGACAATTGCTCAAAAACATGTAACTGCTGACTGGGCAAGGCCGAAATACCAAAGATAAACAGTCGTTGGGGTAAATCTGTGTGAATTTTATGAGATTTATCGGCAAATGCACCCGCCAATTGTTCAAGCAAAACATCATGCAAATTGGCTCGGTGATATTTCGATTGCTGTAAATCGGCGGTATGGTCTTTTAGTGCACGCCACAAAATAGGTTGCCACGGGTGCAGGGCTGAATCGCCATCTTTAATGGTATCTTCGTTTGCTTCCCAAGCCTCAATCCAGTCAGGTCGATACATTAAATATTGGTCAAACACATCGGCGATTTTTTCACTGAGCTGAAACAGCATCAAGCCATTTTTATCGTGTTCGAGATAATTCTTTAATGGCAAAAACGCGTCGGCAGCTAAATGGTTTGGCAAAATGGTGTAAAGTTTCCAAGCCATTTCGCCTTTGTTAAAGGCCGATTGGTCGGGTAAATCATCGATGAGTTCTTTATACAAAGACCAAATAAAACTCGATGGCAACGGAAAATCGATATTGGCCATTACGCCCAACTGCTGGGCTAAATAAATTTTAAGCCACTGCGACATGCCGGGGCTTTGCACCAACACTTTTTCTTGAACGAAGGGATTATTTTGTGCTGAACTGGCGCCAAACAAGTTGCTGAGTTGGTGTGCTAACAGCTCCATTTGGTTAGATTGGTGAATATAAAACATAAACCGCTTATTCTTGTTGTTTCATTGCGGCCAATAGTAGCAGTTTTAAAATCCGGACGAAAATCAAAAAACCTCGTGTTTGGTTACCGCTTTAAATATACTGAAGAAAATAACGACTTAGGAAGCAAAATGATAAAAAAAATACTACTGTCCTTGGCTCTTGGCTTGTCTATGACCCTGTTCACTGCTCAAGCGCAAGATTTCAACAACGGCCAATGGGTTGACCTCACCCACGCATTTGATGAAAACGCCATTTACTGGCCAACCGCCGATTCATTTAAAAAAACCACAGTATTTGAAGGCGAAACTGGTGGCGGCTATTTTTACAGTGCCTACAATTTCTCAGCTGCTGAACATGGCGGCACACACCTTGATTCTCCGGTGCACTTTTCAAAAGGCCAAATGACCGCCGACCAAGTGCCTATCGAACAGCTCATTGGCAAAGCTGTAGTGATAGACATTAGCAAACAAGCGCAAAAAGACCGCAATTACCAGCTGAGCGTTGCCGACATCAAACGCTTTGAAAAAACCCACGGCAAAATCGCCAATGGCAGCATATTGTTGATTAACACTGGTTCTTCTAAGTTTTATGGTAATAAGAAAAAATACATGGGCACCACCAAGCGTGGCCAAGAAGGCGTAAAAAACCTCAGCTTCCCAGGCATTCATCCCGATGCAGCGCAGTTTATTGTCGACAAACGCAACATCAAAGCGATAGGCCTAGACACACCCAGCCTCGACTACGGCAAATCAACCCCCTTTAAAAGCCACATCATTTTGTTTGGCCACAATATTCCCGGCTTCGAAAATGTTGCTAACCTAGATCAACTCCCCGCCACAGGCGCTACCGTAATTGCATTGCCAATGAAAATAAAAGGCGGCAGCGGTGGCCCGTTACGTATTGTCGCTTTTGTTGCCCACAAGTAAAAACATGTCAAAACTATTCAGAAAAGAAGTACTAGATGCCAAAGGGCAAAGATTATGGGGCGAGGTGTTAATCATCCAGCCCCCGTCATTTTTTGTGATCACTATGGTGTTTGCCATCTTTGTTTCGTTAATCATCGCGCTGCTGTTTTGGGGCACTTATGCCCGCAAAGAAACGGTTACAGGCTATTTGGTGCCCGACACAGGTTTAGTAAAAATCTATGCCCGAGGTAATGGCACAGTAGTCGAGCAATTGGTAGAAGAAGGACAGACAGTCACCAAGGGCGACAAACTTGCCGATGTTTCGACTTTACGTGCCGCCCAAGACATCTCTGACATCGACCAAAAAATCATTAATAGTCTTAACGGTCAAACCCAATCTGTCGCCGACAAATTGGCCACCCAGCAACAGCTTTATCAAATCGAACAGGCCAAATATATCGCCCAAGTAGAGGCTCTAAAGCAAGAATCACAACAATTAGACGAACAACAACAAACCTTTGCCGAGCGAATAAAGCTATCTGATGAACATATGAAAAACATCGATAAGCTGCGTCAAAGCAACAATATTTCAAGTGCTGAGCACGAAAAGTCTTACGAGGTTCATTTGGCCTTAAAACTGGGGTTTAACGACATAAAACGTCAGTTAACCCATTCAATTAACCAACTCAAATTGCTCAAGTTTGAACAACAAAGTGCCCCCATGCGGCATAATAACCAGATGAAAGACCTGCAAAGCAAGCGCGCTGAACTTAGCCGCCAAATACTTGAAATTGAAGGTCGTCGTAGCTTTAGCCTTCATGCCCCTATCGATGGTGCCGTGACCGCACTACAAATTAAAAAAGGCAAAACCATCAACGTTAACGACACCCTAATGGCGATATTGCCCGAAGGTGCCAGCTTTGAAGCCCAATTATTCGTCCCCACCCGGGCCGTGGGTTTTATTAAAATCGGCCAACAGGTCAGCATTCGCTACAACGCTTTTCCTTATCAACGTTATGGCGTATACACAGGCATTGTGTCACAGGTGGCCGGCGTTATATTGTCGCCCAACGAATTACCAGTGCCAGTGCCATTACAAGAGCCGGTTTACCGCATTACCGTCTCGCTCGACAGCCAATCGGTGCAAGCTTACGGGCAAAACTTACCATTACAGGCAGGCATGTTGCTCGAAGCAGACATTATATTAGATCAATTATCACTGATTGACTGGTTACTAGACCCACTCAATATCATCAAAGGGAAGCTGTAACCATGCGTAATCCGGTTCATCTATTAAGCTTTAAAAAATCCCATCAGCTGCCTGTGATATTGCAATCTGAGGTGGCCGAATGTGGGCTGGCCAGTTTGGCGATGATTGCCTGCTATCACGGTCATAAAATCGACATGACCATGTTGCGCCGTCAATATCCCATCACCTTAAAAGGCGCGACCTTAAAAGACTTGATGGATACCGCCGTACAACTGAAATTCACTTGTCGGCCCTTGCGACTAGAGCTTGAAGATTTAGACAAGTTGCAAATGCCGACCATTCTCCATTGGGACTTGAATCATTTTGTGGTGCTCAAAAAAGTCACCAAAAGCCACATCGAAATTCACGACCCAGCCAAAGGCCACCGCACTTTGCCAATAGAAGAAGTATCGAAACACTTCACAGGCATTGCCCTTGAACTCACCCCAACCAAAGCTTTCGAGCCCAAAGTAGAAGTGGTCACCATGGGGCTTTCGGACTTGTGGGATAAAATTAGCGGACTGAAAAACTCACTAGTACAGATTTTTATTCTGTCGTTGCTATTACAAACGTTCGCGCTAGTAAGCCCGTTTTACATGCAACTGGTGATTGATCAGGTAGTGATTGGTAACGACCGTAATTTGTTGGTGGTGCTGGCGCTGGGCTTTTTATTGCTTGCAGTGATTAAGGTGGCAACAGAATACCTGCGCTCTTTTGTGATTTTGTATTTGGGTAACCAAATGAACATACAAATGGCCGCCAACCTGTTTTACCACCTGTTGCGGCTGCCGCTCGATTACTTCGAAAAACGCCATATTGGCGACATAGTGTCACGCTTTGGCAGCTTACAAAATGTCAAGAACCTGCTGACAACCGGACTCATCGAATCAGTTGTCGACGGCATTATGGTCATTGGCACCTTGGTGATGATGTACATCTACTCACCACTGTTGGCTTTTATTATCATTGCTGTGGTGCTTGTTTACGCCTTATTGCGCTTTGCCATGTACAAACCGCTAAAGCAACTCACAGAAGAGTCTATTGTCGCCAACGCCCGTCAAAGCTCTAATTTTATGGAAACGGTTCGGGCAGCGCAAAGCATCAAGATTTTTGGCCGCGAAACCCAGCGTCAAACGGTGTGGCACAACCATTATGCCGCCGCAATGAATACCGATATTGGCGTGAGCAAACTAAAAATGCGTTTCAAAGCCATCAACGACCTACTGTTTGGCATCGAAAATGTCATCGTCATTTATTTTGGCGCAACCATGATCATCGAAGGTGCACTGTCGGTGGGCATGTTGTTTGCTTTTATGGCCTATAAAAATCAGTTCAGTACTAAAGCCGCCGCATTGATTGAAAAATTCATTGAATTTCGCATGTTGAGCCTGCATCTTGAGCGAATTGCCGATATTGCTATGACTGAGCAAGAAGCTATTTATGGCGACAGCACTACAGTTGCCACTGAACTAAAAGGCCAGTTAACTTTAGAGAATATTGGCTTTCAATATTCAGTGTCTGAGCCGCTTATCTTCAAAAGTGTGAGTTTTACTTTTAACGCTGGCGAGTCGGTAGCACTGATTGGCCCCTCTGGTTGCGGTAAAACCACACTCGCCAAGGTAATGTTGGGTTTATTAAATCCTGCGCAGGGAAAAATACTGGCCGATGGGGTCGATATTCATAAAATGGGATTGAGTAACTACCGTGGCCAAATTGCCGCTGTGATGCAAGACGACCAATTATTGTCAGGCTCAATGTTCGACAATATCTCGTTTTTTGACCCATCAATAGACGAACAAAAAGTGATGGAATGCGCGCACATGGCCGCCATTCACACCGACATAATCGCCATGCCAATGGCTTACAACACCCTAATTGGCGATATGGGCACCACGTTAAGCGGCGGACAAAGACAACGTTTGTTATTGGCCCGAGCGTTATACCGCCAACCCAAAATTCTGATCATGGATGAGGCCACATCTAGCCTAGATACCAAATTAGAGAGCACCGTGAATAACGCCGTTAAACAATTGAACATGACTAGAATTATCATCGCCCATAGGCCCGAAACCATAAAATCGGCAGACAGGGTAATTGAATTAACACAAGAGGGCTTGGTTGAGGTTTAACAATTTAATAAATCGGTATGTATACGCTAGTGAGCTATCGTAGGCGAGACTTCAGTGTCTGTTTATAAGCTTTTAAGCGAGACTGTAGTCTCGCTTACGGTAACACTGTTATTCAGCCAGCCTAACAACCGTGCCAGTCAAAGCAACGCCCGCAATAATCGAACCTGCGCCACATTTAAAGTTATCGTTGCTTGAGGTTAAATTGCCTTTGTAATTAGACTTGATGTTGATAACCGCGTTGCCGCCTTCTTTTTCTGCCCGTTGTTTGAGCGTGATCATCGCCGACAAAAAGACCCATTGGCAAGCTTCTTTGTCTGACTTGTTAAAAGCATTGGTTTTTTTGTTGGTACCAAACTCACCGAAGGTTTTTTCGATTTTTCCCGGGTCTTGGTCACCGAAGTAGAATTTAATGTTGCCGACCAGTTTGGTTCTGGCCGCGGGTTGGTCCATTGCATCGTTAAATGAGTGGTCTTGAATATCGTCGCGGGCAAACGCATTAGAGGTGCTTAGCCCTAAGCAAAGGGCCATTAGTAAAGAGGCTTTTTTAAAGGTTATGTTTTTCACGGTTAAGTCCTGTTGTCTTAATTACCACCCAAGAATAACCAATTTATCGTTTTGTGCAAGGCACTTTTATCAACTGTTTACGAAGCCAAAGCACTTTGCATTTCAACATTGATATCGGCCAATTCGTCATGCACACTCAAAAAGTGCTCCATCAAGAATTTGGCATCATTTTGTACGCCGCCAAGCGTCGCAGAACCACGAGTATGCATCCATGGTAAACCGATAAAATACAAACCATTTTGCTTGCCAATGCCACGTTGATTTTCAGGGTAGCCTTTTTCGTCGAGCGTAACGTTGTCAATCCAGCTAAAATCTGGTCTAAACCCTGTTGCCCAAATAATATTCTTGATGGTGTTTATCTGACCCTTTTCAAAGTCGATAGTATCACCAGTACCGTCCAAAGCGCGTCCAACGGGTGCTACGTTACTCTTGGCCAAGATTTTCTTAAGGTTGGTGCCAATCACAGGCTGCATACGAGTACTTAACTGTTTACCTAACCACGAATGTTTACTGGCTGACAAAACACCTAATTTACCCAACCACCACCACAAAGTTTTGCCCAAAAATTCTTGCGGCAACATGGCAGAACTACAATTGCCAGAAAAATAAACCTTACGGTTGGTATCGGCAATTTCTGACAAAATTTGCACGCCAGAATCACCAGCGCCAACCACTAGGGTTTCGCCATCTTGCAACTGAGCAGGGTTTTTATACTCATTGGCATGCAATTGTACAATGTCATCAGACAATTGAGTGTTGAATTTTGGTGTGAACGGGGTGTGGAATGGGCCAGTTGCCACAACAACATTACTGGCTTTAAGTTGTCCGGTGGGTGTATCGACAAGGTAAGTGTCGTTTACACGCGTCATTTTATCGGCTTTGCAATTAAAGCGAATGGGTAAATCAAACGTTTTGACGTAGTTTTTAAGGTAGTCGGCTACCTCGTTTTTATCAGGGTAATGACCTTGGGCCATCGGAAAATCCATGCCCGGTAGATTATTGTATTGAGAGGGAGTAAACAAAGTTAAAGAATCCCAGCGCCGTAACCAACTGCCGCCGATTTCATTATCGCCATCGATAACCAAGAAATTATATCCGGCTTGTTTCAAATGATAAGCCATTGATAAACCAGCTTGACCCGCCCCAACTACAATATAATCGTACGTCATATACCCTCATTAGATCTACTGGTTAAAATTTGAACGCGAAGTCTATAGGTTTTGTTGCTAAATGTAAACGGAAAACCGGAAAAAACGCTTATTTTTCACACATATAGCCGTCTATACGGATAGAATGGTAACATTGTACGGACACCTTTAAGAATATGCACTAGACTGTTTCCAAGGCAAGTTTCAAGGCAAGTGCAAGACATCTTGAGCACCAATACAACACTAAAAAGAGGAAATAATTATGGGACTTTTATCTGGTTTATTAGGTAATGCATCAGAGGTAGATGTAGACGAACTTCACGACCAACTCGGTCCAATCATGGCTGATAACGAATCGATAGCACTGGCCTATAAAGAAATACGTGATATGTATATTTTCACCGACAAACGACTGATTTTGATAGACAAACAAGGGCTAACAGGGCGAAAAGTTGAATACCATTCTATCCCCTACAAATCGATTACACATTTTGCAGTAGAAACCGCCGGACACTTTGATTTAGACGCCGAGCTAAAAATTTGGATCTCAGGTGATTCTCAGCCCGTTGAAAAAGAATTAAAATCAGGCACTGACGTAGTGGGTATTCAAAAGGCACTGGCTAACTTTATGTTTGCTTAACCGAATTGTTCGAAGGACACTTTAAGGTACATAAAGAATAAGGTTGATAAGAACAGTCACTTCTAACGCTTATCAACCAAAAACCATCACGATTTATTTTTCTGCTGTCCAACGGCATAAGTGCCATACCCGGGAATGTAATGTGATAAGAATCGGTAGAAAATATTTTTAAAAGGCGTTATCCAATAAGGTGTCATCGGCCCTACCCCAGCCTCAGATGCTGCCTTACTAAATCGCGGCGCAGTATCGCGCCAAATCTTACTAATCAGTTTATATTGCACCGTATCGACAAAGTTCTGCGACAAAAACATTTCAAACACTGGGCTTACTAAAAATACTGGCACTGTAGAGTAAAACTGCCCAGCAGTGATCATACCGCCATTAATGGCAAAACGACCACCTCGGCCATACAACAATTCATAGTAAATAACTTTTTGATAAGTGCTGGCCGGTAATTGGCGAGTTCTTTTTTCAAAATCAGCCATCAATAACGCAAATGTCGCCTCAGACAAGGCTTTATAACGGTTTCTCAAAATAAACTTTGCCGAAAAGCCCATCCGATAGAACCACGGAAATAACTTCAACAATGACCCTTTTGGCCCGGTAAACTTTAGGTAATTTCCTCGCTGCAAGACATCACCAATATAGCCGTCAAAAAGTGCATGGGCACCTTTGGCGTTGTCACGGGTGTATTGATAAGTAGAAAGTAGTTGCCCTACCCAAGTAGACGCGCCAAAAAACATCTCATCTTGAACTGGTTTTTCTTGTTCGGACAAACCCGGCGCAGTAAATTCAAATTCTTCGTAACGATTAAAACAATCGGCATATTGGCGTGCCACTGGGCGGTCACCAGAACCCTCGGGGCCATAGGTATAACCATAATCGAACTCGCTATTTGTCAGTATAAGCCGAGAGTCCAAACCGCCGCTTATCGGCAAAGTTCGGTTGCTTGTTGGCCAACACTCTACCACTGACTTAAAGTACTGCGGAATTTTCGCCAGCTGTTCTTTTTGTTCGACATTGAAGTTTGTCACATGATAATGGTCAATATTGCCTTTACCATTAACCACACTACCTGGGTCAATTCGGCTAATGTCATCATAAACCGTATAATTACCCACCAAATGCCTCTGACTATTGAGCATTTCAGATAACAAAGGATTGACCTCACCGGGGTCAGTGAAAGCCTTCACTGAAGGTGCTACTTCAAGCTTGTTACGGTTATTTCTAAGGTAATGAGTTGATACGCCATAGACATCACAAATCACCGTAACGTCAGATTCATCAATATGAACAAAAACAAAAACACCCAAAGTAATCTTATCAAACACTTGTTTGCCATCGCGGGCATAGTCTTGTGCTAGTGCTTTGAGATTATTGCGTTGATTGTTGTATATAAACCAACCTGCACAATATACCTTGGCATCACCGAATTCACTGCCCAGCGCAACCACAGGTTTCTCTTGCCATTCGCCTTTGGCATAAACAAGGTCAATATCGTGGCCAAAACAGCTATCCGTTAGGTGTTCGTTGTACGGGGCAAAAAAAGCAATAGATTGCTCAACGGCTTTAATTTGGGTATTAAGGTAGATTCCTCTCATCACACTCTCGATTCAAGTTTTGTAGATTTGGCTGAAATTTGATTTGTTTTTATCACACCGAGTGCAAAGTTTTAGCGCCTCGACAGCGGCGCGTAGTATATATCAACCCTGTAAAAAGTGGCAATGATTCTTTGTATCGGGGCAGGGTTTACGGGTTTGAAGCATCTGCCACAACTATCACGATTTATTTTTTTTGCCGCCAACATCATACGTGCCGTACCCAGGAATATAATGAGATAAAAAGCGGTAAAACAGATTTTTAAAGGGGGTTATCCAGTAAGGTGTCATTGGCCCAACACCAGCCTCTGACGCAGCCTTGCTAAAACGCGGCTGTACATCCCGCCAAATCTTACGCACCAGTTTAAATTGCGCCGTCTCGACAAAGTTTTGTGATAAAAACATTTCAAGCACCGGCTTGGCAAAGAATATAGGCACTGTGGTGTACATTTGTCCGGCTGTAATGCCACCATTAATGGAATAACGACCCCCGCGACCATACGCAATTTCATAGTAGGTGATTTTCTGGTAGATGGTGGCCTGCAAATACCGAGTTCTTTTTTCATAATCAGCCATCAACAATTCAAACGATGCTTGTGACAACATTTTATAACGGTTTTTAAAAATAAACCTTGCTGAAAAACCCAAACGATAACACCAAGGAAATAACTTCAACAGCAACCCTTTTGGCCCAGAAAATTTGAGTGCATTGCCCCGCTGTAAAGGGTCGCCACAATACCCGTCAAAAAGTGCATAGGCATTTTTTGACTTTGCATGCGTGTATTGATAAATAGGGAGCAACCCACCATACCAACCCGACACACCAAAAAACATCTCATCCTGAACGGGTTTTTCCATGTCAGATGGACCAGGCGCGGCAAACTCAAATTCTTCGTAACGTTTAAAGCAATCCGCATATTGGCGTGCCACAGGGCGGTCACCAGAATTCTCGGGGCCATAGGTAAAACCATAATCGAACTCGCTGGTTGTTAATACCAACCGCGAATCTAATCCGCCGCTAATCGGCAATGTACGATTGTTTTTTGGCCAACAATCGACCACCGACTTAAAATGTTGTGGAATGGTTTCTAACTGGTCTTTTAGAGCGACATTAAAATTTGTCTCATGGTAATGAGCAATATCACCATGACTATTGACAACACTACCGGGATCAATCCGGGTGATATCATCATAAAGTGTATAATTGCCCACCAAATGACCCAGACTATTAAACATTTCAGTCATCTGAGGATTGGCTGCACCTAGGTCTGAAAAAGCCTTCACCGAGGGGGCCACTTCAAGCTTATTGCGGTTGCTTCTAATATAATGCGTTGATGCACCATAAGTATCGCAAATCACAGTAACGTCAGATTCATCGACATGAATAAGAACAAAAACACCCAAGATAATTTCATCAAACACCTTGTGGCCGTGCAGAACATAATCTTGTGCTAGTGCTTGTAAGTTATTGCGCTGATTGTTGTAAATAAACCATCCCGCACAATAAACTCTAGCATCACCGAACTCATCGCTCAGCTGAACCACAGGTTTTTGTTGCCAGTCGGCTTTACTATAAATAAGGTCAATATTCTGACCAAAACAGTGTTCAGTTAGGTGCTCATTGTACGGGGCAAAAAACGCAATAGATTGCTCAACAGCTTTAATTTGGGTATTAAGGTAAATTCCTCTCATCACATTCTCCATTCAATATTTTTTAGCTTATTCGATAACAGTTCAGTACTGGATAGCAAAAACCTAGAACGTTCGATAACGCTGCGCAGTATATGTCATTTGCCTAGCCCCTCCAAGTTAGTCCGACAAGGTTGGTCACTGTTTTAGAATATTTCACCGCAAACAGGTGGCTTTACATTTGATGGCTGAAAGTGCGGGAAAAACAGTGGAAATTCAAAGCGTTTCCAGTCGGTGTGAAGGACTAATTTATCAGCATAGGGGGCGTAAAATGAATGGCTTAGGATGCACCAACCTTTAGATTTAATCGATGTGGCAACCGGTCGTGGTTAAGGAGCTTGCGACGAAGCCCGGCATTTGTGAATGATTAATGTAAGTTGATAATTGCCGGGCTTCGTTGCTTCGCAACTCAACCACGACAGAAGTTGTTTTCAAGAACTAGGTAACCTTCACCAAGCCAAAAAAGAATGTTACATCCGTGTAACGTGGCTGGAGAAGTCCCCTTGGATTGACCATTATTATTGTTATTGGGCTGTTGGTCATCGCTATTTAATCACGACTTAAAGCGTACTAAATAGCCCCAAGGGGGTGGTGGTGTGTCCGGGTAATAAGGTAGATAGTGCATTGTTTTGTAAGTGATTAGTGAGTATTTCGGCGTAAATGTCGCGGTAGTCGACCGTTCGTTGCAAGAACCTGCCCTGCTGCAATTGGTCATCAGCCAGGCCCGGCCAATCGCCGTAAACACCACTTTGAATACCGCCGCCCATGGCATACCAGCTTGAGGCATAACCATGGTCAGTGCCACCACTACCATTCTCGGCAGCGGTTCGGCCAAACTCGGTTTGCGTCATGATCACCACATCTTGCATCAAGGCCCCCAAATCAGCATATAAAGCGGCAATGCCCTGTGCAAAATTGGCGTGTGAGCGTGCTTGTCGACCACCCGCCTCACCGCCGCCCTGATTACTGTGATTATCCCAGCCACCAATGCTGGCTGTTGCCAATTCAAGCCCGATGCCTGATTTAGTTAACTGAGCAATTTGCATTAATGAGCGACCATACGAATTATTCGGATAAACCGCGCCATTAGCCGGGGTGTAAGTTTGATTGGTAATGGCCTGAATCAAATCTAAATCTTGAGTGACCTTCAAACCAAAACGATGCAACAGCTTTTTGGCCGGATTGTTACCTGCGTCTTGGTTATAAACCTGCCCCAAATTTTGCAGCAACACACTTTGCTCGGTTTCATTCACCCCTAAACTGAACGCATTCAAACTGGTTAAAGACGCCGCCGTAGCACTGCCCCTAAGCGATTGCGATAATTCATCGCCAAAACCAACAGCTCTAAATGACGAGACAAAGTCTTGAGTTTGCAAATGACGATTCAACCAACCATCTGACTCATTCAAGCGCTGGCCGCTTTCAATAAACTGCTGACCAGAAAAGTGTGAACGGGTGGCATCGGGATAATGCACGGTCGGTAAAATTGCCAATTGTCCATCTTGATAAATATCAAGCAAAGGTGCCAACGATGGATGAAAACCAAAAGTGCCGTTGATGTCTAAAGCCGCTGCTGGGTCTGTGGCATCTGGCGGACGAACACCTATGGTTGGACGCAGCTCGTAATAGCGCTCTTCTGAATAAGGTATGACTGCATTTAATCCGTCACACCCGCCGCGCTGAAATATCACGATTAGCGTTTTGCCCTGTGCAGCTTTGGCCGTATTGACCTTAAAACTCAGCGGATTGCCACTTAACAACGCATTGGCCCCAGCGACACCCAACAAACCTCTTAAAAATTGACGACGTTTCATGTCATTCTCCTATTGATACTGGTAGCCGGGGAAACTAAGCACGGTGCCAAGCAGCCGCTGTAATTTCTCATCCGCATCATTTTCGTTAATGTCAAAAGCACTTTGGTCATTGAGTATCGACAAAGCCAATTGATATTCCAAATCAGTAAAATCGCTCGACAGTGCCAGTTCAAATAAATAGCTGACAATCGCCTCGGCAGAACTATAACCCTCTGTCATCAACAGTTGCCTAAAATCAATATCTACGGCATCGCTCGAATGACGAGCAGCGTGATTCACCATGCGTATTCGCAGTAGTAGTGCATTAGAATTTAGCCAATCTTCAGCAACTTCCGAAAACCCCGTAGGCGCAGGAAACTCAAACAACCGCATCCCCATCGTGCCCAGCTCATCATTAAAATCAGTTGCACTGACCTGTGCATTGAACCCACGAGCAGTCGACACCATCAACTCCAGCGGCGTTTTGACTTTGCTGCGATAATGCTCAGGCGCGGCAAACTCTTGCGAGCCAAATATCACCCTAAGTACTGCACTAATATTGCCTGAGCTTGCCAAAAACTCCGCCGCACATTGCGCCTGCAAGGCGTTTATTGGCTGGTCGCTAACAAACAAGGTCACCAATTTTGAACAGATAAAACTCGCAGTAGATTGGTGGTTTGAAAGGATATCTAGCACCTGTTCGCCCTCAACCACACCAGCGCCTATGACTGTCTGTCCTAAAAAGGTTTTGTCGTCGTTGTCGTGCAAATCATCATTAAATGCAAACAGACCATCAGCCTCGTGCCAACCGGTAAATATGCGCGATAACTCAGCAATGTCTTGTGCGGTATATCCACCGTCGACACCCATGGTGTGCAACTCCATCACTTCGCGGGCGTAATTTTCATTCGCCCTGCCCGCCACATTTTGTGCGTTGTTTAAGTAGCGGATCATCGCCGGGCTTTTAGCGCTGCTGGCCAATAAATCTCTGAAATTGCCTAAGGCATGTTGACGAAACAAGTTATTCTCGCGCAACTCATACTCAACAAATCCGTGGGTATTGAGGTTGGTATTAAAATGGTTCTCCCAAAACCAAGCCATCACCTCGCGCAACTGCTTTTTCGAATGAGTCATATAAGTCGTTAGATAATTTCTCAGGTCAGTGCGTTGAGTTATCGGCATTGCGGCCATCTGGGCCTCAAAAATACTGTCGTCGATGCTATCTGGGTTTAACTGTTCTTCAAGAATGTCATCACCTTGTTTAACGCGAGTTAACAACTGAGGTGTTAAACCAAAGGTGATGCGTTGTACCAACTGCACTGGGTTTGTCGAAATCTGCACACTGTTGACTAACAAAGTCTCTTGCGTCGTTTTGCCATTCACATCGGTTGCCAACAAATTAATGGTTACCTGTGCATCTTTAGATACTCGACCATTAGTGACAGGGAATGCCCACTGTCCACTAACAGAGCTGATATTTAGCGGCTGCTCAATAACGGTTTGACCCAGCACAGAATCAGTCACTGTGGCAGTAATAGTGGCAACATCAATATCGTCAGTCACTGTGCCCAGCACTGTAAAGCCCGTTACATTTACTGCATCCTGATTTTGGTGCGAAGTAATAGTAACTACAGGCGGCGCAACATCTTCAGTCACCAAAAAATCTCTGCTAGTACTAGTGCTATTCAATGCATAATCAACCGCCGTGGCGGTAACAGTTGTTGTCTGTCCTACACTTATCCCTACACTTATCCAGTCGGCCAAAATGCTCGCTTGCCATTGCATACTCACATCATCAAAAATGGCCATAACAGTATGAACACCTTTAACCGGATCAGAAACGCTTACCTCAACATGTTCCACCGCCTGATTGTCTGTCGCTATACCCGTAACGATAAACCCGTTAGCATTGGCAATGTCATCTACTGGTGTTTCTATATTGATTGCTGGCGCAGTCATATCCAAGTCACCGTATTCACCTTGCTTGAGGTAAAAGGTCAAGGCGCCAATACTATCAATCACCGGACCATAATAACGTTTGCCTTCACCAAAAGGTTTTGACGCTTTAAACACATAACGCTCGCCCTCGCCCAGTCCCGGCAAATCAAATGTTAACTGTCCGGCATTGTCGGTATAACCCGACTTGGTCCAATCTAACTGACCATTGTCGATTCGATAAGCGGTGATTTTAACGCCCGTTTTAACTTGTTCAGTTTCTTTGTCAATTAAAGTCAGTGGCACTGAGCCTATACCAAAGTCGAAGTCGCCCGATGTCGACAGCACCCGGCTGTATGAACTACCACTGTCGAACTTGCTGGCCTTGAACATATATGCCTGTCCTGAATTAATACCGTCAAGATCAAAAGCAGCCACGCCATTCTCATCAGTCGTATAACGGCTATACCAATGACGCTCCCCGGCCGCATCTATTTTGTAAGCTGTGACCCTTTCTTGCGGATACGCGGCGCCGGTCAAAATGTTCGACAACGCCACTTTCACGCCCGGATTGCCCACCACAAAATTGATATTGCCGGCGGTAGTTATCGGGCCGCTGTATTTATTGGCACCATTGACCACACTCGGTGATTTAAAACGATAAACCACGCCTGCCCCAATGCCCGGCAAATCTAATCGCACGATGCCGCTCGCATCTGATGTCGCTGACCCCACCCACACATTTTTGTCGCCTTCAATTCGCATAACAGTCAAAGCATTGTTCGCAAGTGCAGGTTGTGAAGCATCTGCGCCATTTTTCAAATGCACGGCAACGCTGCCCACATTGAAAGTAAATTCGCCCGCCGCGCTCAAAACATCGCTATAGGTTTTGTAATCGTCAAAGGCATGCACCGACAACTTAAATTGCCTACCATCTTCACCTTCACCCATGCCCGGTAAGTCAAATACCGCAACGCCATTAGCATCGGTAGTTTTGCGGGTAAACCAGTCTTTTTCACCATTGGCTAGCATTTCATAAACCGTAATTTTCTTGCCGCCGATTGACTGTCCATTAAGTGCATCTTGTAGTTTGACCGTTAATGGAGTGCTGCCCACAACCAATTCGGTTATGCCCGCTGCCGACACAATGGTGTCGTAGTAAGTGCTGTTGTCAGTAGGGCTTTTAGCGCGGGCCAGATACGTTTTGCCATTGTTCACATCAGGTAGGTCAATGCGGATAAACCCATTGGTGTCACTGTACACTTTGGCAACATAGGTTTTTGATCCATCAGGCAGTAGCTCGTAAAAGTAAACTTTATGGTTTGCCAATGGTTGCGCTGGAGTGACTGTCCCATTGCTTACATCAATCACAGTAGTGCCGACCTTAAAGGTAAAATCATCGGTGGTGGTGATAGCATTTGTATAGCTTGATATACCATTGAACACCTTCGCTCTTAACCTAAAACTTGTACTACTGCCCAACCCTTCAAGGTCTAAACTCACCTTGCCCAATGCATCGGTTTCACCTCGGGTATACCAATGTTTATCTCCTGCATCGTCGAGACGATAAACATCAATTCGCTGGGTGACCAAAGGCGCCAAAGACACCCCATCAACCAATGTCACATTGAGCGGTTTATTGCCCACCACAAATTGATGCTCGCCCGAGCTTGTTAGTGGTTCAGAATATTTCTTTTGGCCTGAAACCGGGCTTTTAGAAACTAAAATGTAATTCTGAGAGCCATCTATACCCGGCAAATCAATCTTTGCCACACCCAGATCGTCAGAATAAACCGAAGCAAAATACTCTTTGTCATCCCCCACCAGCTTGTAGATAGAAACCTTGTGGTTAGCCAATGGCGGATTGCCACCTTGGGCACCATTAAGTGTTCCGTTTAGTAACGTCAGCCCAGTGCTACCCACCGTCATATCCATAGTGCCCGGGGCAGAAATAGCCTCGGTATACACGGCAAATTCGTTATAGACTTTTGCCCG
>CALKGI010000124.1 GCA_938085045.1 uncultured Alteromonadaceae bacterium | reverse complement strand
ATAAGCTGTCAGACATCGAAGGGCTGGATGTCGATTTTGACAGGCTACAAACCAACATGGTTTTTGCTACCGTTAAGCCGGGGCAGGGGCCAAAGTTAGCAGCTTTTTTAAAAGAGCGCGACATTAATGTTTACCCGGGTGATGAGTTTCGTTTGGTGATGCATCTTGATATTTCTAAAGAGGATTTAGAAACTGTTGCTACGGCGTTTGGTGAGTTTGATTATTCTTTGTAGGGGTTATTGCAAAAAACCATAGATTTGACCGTAGGGGCAATCCCCCGTGATTGCCCGCCCTTGGGTAACCTATTGAATTATGAAATAAAAATATACATGGGCAAGCACAGGGGCGTGGCCCCTACGTTGCCCTTTTTAGATTTATGTTACAACCTTGTTCGAGGCGCAACCAACCTTAATAATTCAAACCTTTACTTCAACCACGCATAACTAAACTTCATAAATACCGTCTTGGCATCTTTGGTTAAATCATTAATCTCATCATTGGCGTAAGCGCTGTCTGAATACCCAACAAAGAATAACGTTTGTGGGTTGATTTTATACGAGTACAACAATTGGGTTGAGATGCTGCGGTTTTCTTGTGTTACATCATCAATGTAGTTCGCTTGATTGCGGTCTACGTCTGAATAGATGATGGCCAAACGCAAGAAGCTGCGCACCGAGAACTGATAGGTTAACCGGGTGTCGAGCAGTTTGGCTGTAAATACTTTTTCATCGTTTGCTTCGAGCTTTTTATAGGTCAGGCTAGAGCGAAAAGTGATGTGTTTGGTGGGGTTCCAAGTAAATCCGGGGCGAATGAAAGTTGCGGTGCCCAAGCGGTTGTTGGCGTAATCGATTTCGTCGCCGTAATCAAATGAGTTCGATATCGACAAATTAGGCAAAATACTGATTGAGGCATAAGAGTTGTATTGGGTTTCGTGATACAAGGGCGCATTGCCGTTGACTGCCAATAGGTATTCCTTTATACGACTGCCGACATTGTCTCTGTCGGTGACAGAAAAATGGAGAAAAGACTGTTGTACACCGTCGATGTTAAACCACAACTGTGCTTCTTTTTCTAGCAACTCGCCGTTGTCGTTGTGGGTGATATCCCAGTCACCACCAAACCGGGCTCGGGTCCACCACTGGCCTTTTTCGCCGTGATAGATTCGGTTGCCACCAATGACAAATTTGTTTCTGTCAGTAATGTTGCCAAACGCCATGTCGGCGCGAAAATTTTCGCCAAAGCTGGTATAAGAAGTGGAAAAATCCCAATCACGTTCTATATGCACATATCGCAACATCATCGCAGAATCTGAAAACTCGCCGTCTTTATTGAGTCTTAGGGCTTGTTCGTTAAAGGCGCAGTCGGTTATTTCGCACTCGTCATTATCATCTTCGTCGATAAAGTCTTTGTACAAATCGGTTGGATATTCGGTTTGTGAATACATTACTTGACCGACAAATGTGTCACTTTTGGTGATCTTGTATTTAACATCAAAGCTGTTGACGTAGTTGTGGTAGTCGTCGTTGCTACGTAAGGTGGCAATCCAGCCCATCGACAACGCGTCAGTCGGATCGTAACGGTAGCGTACAACCGCGTTTTGACTTTCGTCGTCCATAAAGGCGAGTGAAGAGCCAAAGTTGCCTGGCACAAATATGCTGGTGCTTTCGTCATTGGCGGCAAACAGACCAAACGAATGTTCTTTGATGCGCCCAGTTAACTTAGCACCGTAATCTGGGGCGTTGATGTTACGGGTATAGACCAGATTATAAGGGGTGGCAAAATAGTCGATATTGTCGAGAAAAAACGCGCGTTTTTCTTGAAAAAACAAAGCAAAAGTATTGTTGATGCTCAGCTGCCCAGCATCGGCTTCTATTTGTGAGAAGTCGGGGTTAATAGTGGCATTTAACGAGATATCTGGGGTGATGCCCCATTTTATGTCAAGACCAATATCGGCATTGGTGTCTCTTTCCCAGTCGGTGTAAGGCGTTTCTGATATGTCTCGGGTTTCAGAAGCACCAACCGTTAACGAGGGCACAACAGCAAGGTTTTTACCTTGCTTGGCACCGACAAAACCGGTAAGAGGGCCCATTTGACAGACTAAACAATCATTGTTGGGGTCTATGGTCATGTTCGAAATACGCTGACGGTTTTCTCTGGGGTAAAAGCGTACCAACTCGACAGCCCAGTTTTGCGTGCCCGGTTGCTCATTGAAGTTGAGTATTCGAAGGGGTAGGGCCATTTCGACCACGTAACCCTCTTCTGTGACTTGACCTGCAGAATCCCAAATGGCATCCCAAGCACTGCTTTCGCGTTGGGTGACGGCATTTTCGATGGAATCGACTTGTACGCCCAGCGCGTTAACCCAAAATTGGTAGGCCAGTTTGTGGTCGCCATAAGTGTCGAGTTTGATGCCAATCAGGTCATCATTCCAAATATTGTTTGAATCGCGGTCGCGCAAAAAGGCGCGTATTTTGGCAGGATCTGGGTCTTGTGCTTTAAACCCTATGTACAAGGTTTCACCATCTTCAAATAAATAGGCGGTGGTTTTTACACTGGCTGGGTGGTTTTCTTCAGGAAAGGTGATGTTATTCATCTCAACGACTGTTGCTTTGTCCCACATGGGTTCATTGAGTTTGGCATCTACGTTGATGTCGGCGTTGGCAATCCGGGGGATGTTAATGTTTGGTGCATCGGCCAAAACTGGGGTTGAAAATAACAAAACTATGATGCAAGCGCTACATAACAGACTAAAAGTCATGGTTTGTGATGCGTGTTTTCCTGTAAACCTTTTTACCAAACTATCCATTTAATATTCCCGTTTATTTGTCAGATAACTCATTTGGCTGTAATTATAGCTGACTTTATTCGCCGGGTCGTTACATTGTGAGACATATGATTACAATATTAGACTACTACAAATTCGCTGTAGCGATATACTGCTAAGTGTTAGATAACACACCTTTTTTTGGCCGTTTGGCCTTGGGAAATAAACGGAGTTTAACTACGTAGTTCACGCGTAGACAAGGACGTCACCCGTTGTTTTGGTACTGCTTTGGTGCTGCTTTAGTGTTGTCATCAGTTTGTCATCAAGTGATGTTACTTTCTTGGCAAATTGATAATATTTGTATCTCACAATGAATGACACAAAAAACGCCCAACTGCTCAACCACATCATCGAAAATCATGACATCAACATTGTATTCCAACCCATCTTCGACATAACCCGGCAAGTTATTCTCGGACATGAGGCATTGTCGCGTGGGCCTGAGAATAGCGCACTTCATGCACCTCAAGTATTGTTTGAAGTTGCCGACAAGCTAGGGCGATTGTCTGAGTTAGAGCTGGTTTGCCGCAAAAAAGCCATTATTGCTTTTGTTCAATTAGATTTGCCCGGTAAGTTGTTTTTAAACGTTAGCCCACAAGTGTTGCTTGACTCGCAGCACCCCAAGGGCGAAACGATGCAATTATTGCAAGCCCATGGTTTGCCTTGTCAAAGGGTGGTGATAGAGATCACCGAACATCAACGAGTTGATGATGCTTTGCTCAAACAAGCGGTGAGTTATTATCGTCAGCGAGGTTTTGCTATTGCTATCGACGACTTAGGCAGTGGTCACTCGGGTTTGCGTCAATGGTCTGAATTAATGCCCGATATAGTCAAAATTGACCGATATTTTATTGAAAACTGTCATTTGGAGATCGTTAAAAAGGAATTTCTTAAATTCATATTGTCGCTGGCCAAAGCGACCAATGCATTGGTTATCGCCGAGGGCATAGAAAGCGAAGCAGAGCTTAAATTGTTAGCATCGATGGGTGTATCGTTAACACAAGGGTTTTTACTTGAAAGGCCCAGTGCCAAACCATCTAGATACTTCCCGGTGCACATAAATGAAGCATTGGGACAAGTTGATGTAGAAGTTCACAATTTGATTCATGGGTTAGATTTGAACTATGGCTGAGGTGATGGCTGAGGTGATGGCTGAGGCTTTATGCGCCATTACTGAATGGTTGTGCTGATACAATCAGACACAATTTAATACACGAAGTGCATATTAATTGAGTTCGAACTCTATATACTCTGTTCTTGTAGATAGCTTAGCCGTGTTGACACACTACCTGGCACGGCTTTTTGGGATAAAATGGACATTGATAACGTTTTGTACTCGTCGGTATGGATACCGCCCTATTTTTACCCTCTTATCTACTTCTGTTTTACCTCCTTTTTATAATTATTCAATTTCAGCTTTAATAAAGGGTAAATAAAGAGCAAGCAAAACGCTTGCCCATTTTCGTTGTCTAACGCGAAACCTCAATACTTTTATTCTGAATCAATTCAATCGCATAACCATCTGGGTCATGGACAAACGCAATCACCGTTTTGCCGCCTTTTACCGGGCCGGGTTCTCTTTTAATCGTCACGCCTTGCTCGCGCATCACATCACAGGTTTTGTAGATGTCGTCGACTTCTATCGCCAAATGACCAAAAGCAGTGCCTTTTTCGTATTCGCTGGTATCCCAGTTGTAGGTTAATTCAAGCACGGTGTTATCTGTTTCGTCGCCGTAACCAACAAACGCTAAGGTGTATTTGTAGGCTTCGTTGTCTGACTGGCGCAGCAGTTTCATGTCCAAAATTTCGGTGTAGAATTTAATGGCTTTGTCGAGGTCGGCCACTCTTAACATGGTGTGTAAAAATTTCATCAAGCTTCCGTCATTTTATGAATTCGGTTTCTTTATAACACAAAAAATGAAAGTGGTGGTTTAAATGGTTCAACAAAAAACCGGCAAAACTGTTCGCCGGTTTTTATCATGGGTTAATACAACGCAATAGCTTAATCGAGGGTAACGACTAACTCACCGTTGCTAATGCCGCCGCTTCTGCCACGAATAGAGATATACCAAGTACCGGCTGAGGGGTTGTTCAAGCTAACCAAATTGCCGCCTGTATCTCTGGCATCATAAGCGCGGGCGCTGCCTTCACTGCCTTCGTTGAGCATCAACATTGCTGAGCCACCATTTTTGTCAAGTTCAGCGGTAATGCTGGTGGTGCCTGCTGGTACTTCAATTGCAAAATGTTGGTATTGTCCATCGGCAACATTTACGGCAAAACTCTGCTGATCATCTGGGTTGTTACCCGAGCCACCATCGTCGCTAACAATTTCAACTGTGTAATCTTCAATTTCGCCGTCAAACCCGCCAGTTGCACTGACATTGCTATAAGCCATTGCTATTCGCATTCGGGTGGTTGTGCCAACAGCAGATGAAGGGATAGTTAAACTGCCTGTGGTGCTTTGTTGATTGTCGGCGCTGTAAACCAACTCGTCGGCGTCAAATGTTTTGCTATTGTCAAAATCAATCCATACGCGCCAATCTTCCTCGTAACTAGTGCTAGAGGTTAATGTCACCGTACTGTTATTGGCCAGTTGTATGGCCGAAAGATTCGAGTAATCTCCATAACCATTGTCATTGCCACTGGTGTTATCGACTCCTGCAATAGTCACACTTTGAATATGCTCCCAATTGGTGTTTGGGGTGGGAGAGGGCGCTTGATAGTCTTCACCTGTACCGCCAGTATCATCGTATGTATCTACATGACAAACTTTACTTCCATCAAAAATGTCGTCAACAAAGTCATCGAAACCATCGCCGTAGGTTGCTTCTAAGTTGTTTAGTTCAGTCGACCACGCCGACCAGTTGCCAGAGCGAGAGTGGCTAAGTAAGGTATCCATTGCACCCGGTTTTTCTTGCACAAAGTAACAAAGGGCGATGTTGCCACCATCATAAACCAAGTTAAAAAAGTCGGTGTTATAGTCATCTTTAGTGAGCGAGAATATGGTTTTTAATGAAAAATCTCTGCCGTAATAAGAGATGCTTTCGTTGACATAACTCGACGCGCTACCCCAGTGAAGATGTTGCAAATATTCAGCTACGCCTTCAGTCCACCATGCAGCCTTATCGGTGGCGTTGTAATCACCGTCTTTGTTAAAGCGGCCATCAAGATAATGGGTGTATTCATGGCTTTGGTTTTTAACGTTGCCACTATCAAGCAAATAAGAATAGATCTCACCATTGCTGTTGGCATCATCGGGGTCTTGCTCGATGTATTTACCATATGAACTTGAGCTGAGACCGACATCTAAATAGCTGTCTCGGTCTTTATAGATAAATAAGTCGCGGTTGTTGTTGTTATCGCCAACAACCGGCGCAGTGCCAAAGCGTTCAGCGAATAATACTTCGACTTCAGATAAGCTTTGACAGATATCAGCTGAGTCAACGGCAGATTCACCATAGAGTGTTGTTTCGCTATTGCAGTTGTATTGATTGTTCAATTTAGACGTATCATAAGCTGAGTTATCTACGGCCAATGATGAAAACGAAGCGGTGATACCCGCCAGCAGCAGTGTTTGTTTGATAGTGTTAGATTGCATATCTTTTCCTCCGGTATTCCTGCTCATAGACAGGGAATTGATTATTGTTAACGTGTTATTTACGACTTGTAAAAACACGACATCAGGTTTATCAAAACACCAATCCATTTGGCAATTATCTGCTCATAACGTTTTATCACGAGGTTTGTTTATTGGGGGAGCAGAGGAAAAAATTGAAAAATCTGCTTTAAGGAAATATTGTTGTTTTTCAATAAGATAATAAAAATGGTAGAAAGGGACTGTTTGCTTGATATTAAATGATTTTTTAACAATAAGTTGTTTAATATCAAGCAGATGATAAATGATTATGTATTTCGGTGTTGCTGTGGGTACTGTTCTAAAACTTCGTGGACATTACCCGATGAGTCTTTAAAGGCCAAGTAACGCCCCAAGGTTGTGAGTTAGGTTCTCTTTCAAGAAACTCGGCGTCTTGAGACTTCATTTTTGCAATCTTTTGGACGAAGCTTATTGTTGAAAACACTAGTGTAGAATTGGCATCTACCGTATGTTCGCAAGCAACTGCGGGTCTTTCACCTTAAAACATCGCGATTGGGTGGTCGCCCAAAGTAGAGTAAATGCGATTTGGATGTTCTGATAGGATTTTTAATCCCAACACATCAATTCAAAATCAACCGTATTGCAAGTCAAACGCAATACTGGCCAAATTTTGGTCTTTATCTAGCTTAATGTGAATGAATAAACCGGCAGTGTAAATCAATCTAAAACGGCCAATATTAGGGATGCTGGCGTAAATTACGTTTTTCTTATCTAAATAAGTAAAGCTAATCATTTTGCTATTTAGGTAAGATTCAATATTCTCTTTTGGTGTGCCTGTGGGTAAGTCGGTCACAAATTTATGTTTAAATTCATCGACATTGTTGGTCGTTACGTTCAAGTGGTTATATGTACACCCAACGGTCAATATCGACAAAAATATCAGTAAAATCAATCGTATTTTATAAATCATGAGTGGCCAACCTTTGCAGATTCGGGTGAAAATCCGTTTGATGTTTTTTAAGCGACTTATAACTGAAGTCTTCATCTTCAATCTTTTACCAATGATATTATCAAAACGGCTGATGGCCGAGTGG
>CALKGI010000123.1 GCA_938085045.1 uncultured Alteromonadaceae bacterium | reverse complement strand
TAGACAACTCGGCGTATAATTGAGTAAATTCATCAGAGTGAACAAACTGACCAATCATCATTTGTTGGCTCATGCCATTGCTTAGTTGATGGTGGTAATAACGGGCACCATCAAGGTCGGGTTTTCGCAGTAATAGGCCTTGATAGACTCGGCCTATAAACGCCATGCGGTTTAAAACGTGAGTGTCGAGTAAGGATTGATAGAGCTCAATTGGGGTGAAATCAGCTTTGAGCAATTGCTTAATTTGGGCTTTAGAGGCGAACCGACTTTGAATATCGGCAACTGCCTGAATGATGAATAAGCGTTTGTTGTTAAACACATCATTGTCGGCCACTGTAGGGTCAAGCCCTTCTTGTAATTCGACAATTAAGGGTAAATGGTCGCGGTCGAGGTCGCGCCACACGTCATAACCTTTATTGGGGTTTAGCCCATGGGTGAGTTCTATTGAATCACTAATGCCATCGTGGTCGCTGTCTTTGACAGGTTCGGCAACAGTTGAAAAAGAACCTGCCAGCAAGGCGGTGACTAGAAGTTTTGAGATGATACTCAGAGTTTTGATAGTAAGCTCCTTTTTACGCTTGTTTTAAGAATTCATTATAAACTAATTGGTCTGCGCTATGACAGAGCTGGACTGGGGATTTTAATCGTCACAGTTACGCCCTTGTTTAGGTCTTTTGAGTTTTCGTTAGCATTATTAACCAACTCAATTTCACCTTGATGTTGCTCTACGATATTGCGGCAAAAATTCAGGCCAATACCCTGACCTTGTTCTTTGGTGGTGTATAAGGGTATGAACAAATTGTCGAGATTAGCAAAACCATGACCGTTGTCTATTACCTTGATAATACTGCGGTTATTGGTTTTTTCAAAGGTTAAGTTAATTTTATCTGCACCAGCCTGTACGGCGTTTTTGATGAGGTTGATAAGCACCTGTTCGATAAAAACACTGTCGGCCCAAATCAATTCAACCGAGACTTTGCATTGTATTGTTACTGCTTCAAACAATTCGCAAAGTCGTAGGGTTAATGCATCAACCGCTAACCATTGACAGTTGAGGTTGATGCTTTTAGACAAACTTGAATATCGGTCGACAAAATCTTGTAAATGTTCGCAGCGGTCGGTGATAACACCCAGCGCGGTTTTGTCTCTTTCGCTGGTGGCTCTGTCAGATAAGCTTTCGGCTAAAGACGATACCGGTGTCAGGGAGTTGCGAATTTCGTGAGACAGCACTCGAATGATTTGTTGCCAAGCGTTGAGCTGGTTTTCGCGAAGTGCTGATTCTATGTCGATAAACACCAGCAGCTGGTAGGTTTGTCCAGCGTCGATAAATTCACTTTGACGGATTTGCCAGCGGCGGTTCTTTTGGGCATCTTCAAACTGCCAACCTTGCTTACTTTTTTGTAGCCCTAACAAGGTAGGAGAGCCATGACGAAATAGTTGCCAGTGCTGGCCAAACAGATGGTAAAACGCGTCGTTGGCAAAGCTTAATTGTTGTTTGGCGTTAAACACCAAAATCGGCGAGTCGAGCTGTTCTATCAATTGATAAACCAAAAAAACATGTTGATCGTAATTCGATTTTTTGGCTTGTAACTGTTGGCTTAGGTGAATTAATTGCTGGTGAAAGTCGGCGACTTTACCGTGTTTGAAGTTGGGTTTGGCGTGTTGGTTGTAGTTTTCTTGCACTATCGCATCTAGGTGTAAATTGGCCCGGTCAAAAGCACTCAATATGGTTGTTTTAAGGCGTTTTATCAACAAAAACAAGGCGACGAGTAGTAATGCCTCTGTGAGCAAAATTACCATCACTGAGATGCCTGCCGACCACGCCCATAATCCAAGGGTCGCCGGTAAACTAATGCCAAAAAGCGATAAGGTAAGCGTTAAGTAACGTTCTAGAGAGTTAGTTTTGAGGGAGGTCATGCTTTTCCAAACGACGATACATTGACGATTTGGTTAATCCTAGCAGTTTCGCGGCTTTGGGGGCATTGTTGTTGGTTTGTGCCATGGCCATTTTAAGTAGTTTAAGTTCTGCCGCTTCGAGCGTCATTAATGGCATTTCATGGGTTTGCCGCTTGATGCGCAAGTGCAGGTCGTCTACCTCAATTGTGGCTGATTCTGCTAACAGTACACTGCGCTCAATTAAATGGCTTAATTCACGCAGGTTACCCGGCCAGTGGTAGTCTTTTAACACCTGCTTTGCTTCATCGCTTAATGTTTTGAGTGCACAGTGATATTTGGCTGCTGAGCGGCTGATGAAATGTTCGGCCAGCGGCACAATATCGTCTTGACGCTGCGCCAGACCGGGCACTTTAAACTCTACAGTGTTTAGGCGGTAATAGAGGTCTTCGCGGAAGGTTTCGTCGTCAATCAACTTATCTAGATTACCGTTGGTGGCCGCGATAATACGGCAATTGGTGCGCAAGGTTTGGCTTGAGCCGAGCACTTCAAACTCGCCTGATTCGAGCACCCGCAATAACTTGGCTTGTTGGGGCAGGGGGATATTAGCCACTTCGTCGAGAAACAAAGTGCCGTCCTCGGCCAATTCAAAACGGCCAATGCGGTTACTTTTTGCATCGGTGAACGCGCCTTTTTTGTGGCCAAACAATTCGCTTTCAAATAATGAGTCGGCAATGCCGCCCATATTCACCGATACAAATGGACCATCTTTACGGGGAGATAATTGGTGTATGTATTTGGCCAGTGCGCTTTTGCCAGTACCGTTGTCTCCGGTTAAGAAAATGCCTGCATCGGTTTTGGCTACGGTTTCGATTTGGCGCATCAGTTTAATCATACAGTCTGAACGCCATTGATAGGCTTGTTCAGGCGTATCTGCCAGTTGTTGCTTGAGCTTTTGGTTTTGTCTTTGTAAGTCACCAAAGGCCAATTGTTGCTCAATGATTTTTAATAGTCGTTTGTTTTTCCACGGTTTTTCAATAAAATCTACCGCGCCTAGTTGCATTGCCTGCACAGCCAAATCGACATTTGACCAAGCGGTCATGGCAATGGTAGGTAGGTAAATATTTGAGGTTTTCATCCAGCGCAAAAAATTCAACCCTTCTGCACCAGAGGTGGTGTCGAGAGCGTAATTCATGTCGAGCAATATCAAGGATATATCGCCAGATTTGAGCTTTATTTGCGCGACTTGCGGGTTATCGGCTTCAACCACTTGGTATTGGTTGTCGGTGAGTAACATCGATAGGCTCAGGCGAATGTCTACCCGGTCGTCGATAATTAAAATACAAGGCATGGGATTTAGGCCGGGTTATTGGTGATAATCAAAAAGACCATCCCAGTGTTTGTCGAGACCTTTTTTGGCTTCATCTAGTGACAGTGCCTGATATTTGCCATCGACGGCTTCAACCAAACCCATGCGTAGTAGCTTTTGTAGGGCGTCATCGACCTCAAAATCAAGCTCAACATTGTGGGTTTTAGAAAACCACTGCTCAACAGCATAGTCGAGTTCAGATTCGCTCATGGGTTGTGGGCTGGTCAGTAAAAAGTAGTAACCCAAAATGGCTTCTTTGAATTCTTCTTCTTCAGCGGTATCTACTAGGTGATGGAATACACCAGCGTTGTTGTCGAGGTTTTTAAAGTAGAGGTTGTCGGCCAGAGCTTTCATAAAGGCGATTTTGCGATTTTTAAACTTATTCCACTCTTTATAAATAAATGCACCAAATAGGCCTAGGCCAGCACCCAGCGCGAGGATTTGGTTTCGGGTAATTGGCACATCTTCTACTCTAATGCCCATCCAATAGGCGATAAGTGCGGCGACCAACAAAATCGAAGCGCCTAATTTTGTCACCAACAAAAAAGCACCGCCAACCACGGCAGAGGTGCCAATGATTAATTTGTCAATCTTACGCATACAGACTTCGGAGTTAGGAAACAGCATTTCTAAATCGGCTTTTGGCACGTCTTGAAATAATTTAATAATGGTCGAGCCGGGCGTGAAATTAAGATTTTTACGGTCTTTACTGGCAAAGTATTCGGCGTCTTTGAACTTGATGAAAACGGCGACTCTGTCGTAATTGGTAAAGTTTAATGTTTCTTTTTTAAGACCGCCCCAAGTTTTGATGCTCGCTTGTTTATGGTGTTCGCCTCGGTGGTAAAAGACCACTTGTTCAAAGTCGTCAAACTCAACTTGAAGATTGACTTTGAATAAGGATTCTTCGTGCAGGGCATCTTCGAGATCTTGGTCGGTCACCTGCTCGAAATTGGCGGCATTGAGCACGGTTTTAAAGGTGTCGGCAAATTGCTGTTGTAATTCGATTTGTTCTGCTTTGCTTGGCTTGCGGGTGACTAGCGTGTCGGCATTGGGATCAAACGGTGCATAGGTATTTTTAAGGGTTTCGAGTGTTGCGTGAAATTCGAAGTGAATCAAACTTTCGAGAATATGGCATAACTGCCTAAACGACTGGTGTGATTGGCTATCAAGCCCATCTTGGTCGAGACACAATTCAATAACATCTTGCTTGCGGTAAGGGATAAACCTGTGTTTTGCGATGTTATGTTTTGCTTCGTTGGTCATTTTACAACTTTTATATGATTGATATATTTTACTTTATAGCGCATTTGTTACGGGTTGGCTACGGGGGAGGGGGTTGGTTGGTGAAAAACGCCGCGTTACGGCGTTTTTAAATGGGGGTGAGCACGAGACTAAGGTTTAATGTTTTAAATCGAACCTTTGGTGCTCGTGTTATAGAGAAAAAGCAATCCACCTCCCCTCGGCGCGGCTGCGCCTTTTTAAAACAATGTTGTTGATATTACAGAGCAAAATCGAGGGTGTCGGTCGGGGAGGATGGTGGTTATTCCCCCTGTAACCAACCTTTATTTGTTTGTTAACCTACTAGCGGTGGACAATCTGTAAAACAGGTTTCCGTTTTGAGCTTCTGCTTGGTCTTCTTGTGCATCATCAAAGGCCAACATTAGCGGCGTGACATTGGATTCATCTGTTGCCATGGCGAGTAATCCGGCTAATTCACCATGCACATCAATAGTTAGATGCTTGCCCGTATCATCTGGAGTGAGGACAACTTTTTGCACTAAAGAGCGAACAGTGTTGACGGCATATTGTGTATAACCATTGTCTTTTAAGTTTTGTCGGAGTTGACAGACTTCATCTTGATAACGGCCTGCCATATTAGGCAGGACAGTCAGCGGCTCTTCTTCAAGTCGATTGAGGGCGTCTTGTTTGTCTTTTCCTTTTAATTGGGCAAATGACCTGTGTGAAATTGTAATATAAGTAAAGCTTCAAGTGACTATGCCTCACTAGTATCTTTACCTAAAGAGTGTTCGGCGCTCTTACGTAATTCAACGATATAATTCTTTAATTTATATCGTTGAGCTTTATTTAGTATTTTTTCGTAGGCCTCTACATTTGACCCTTCCGACCATTTACTTGCCAAATGAGGTGGTAAATTGTGAAAAATATCAGCCAAGGTTTTAGCTAGTTCTAAATTATCACTCGCTCGAATTTCCAGCAGCGCAAAGCCCAACATCTTTATCAATACTGCCTTTGATGGTGCGCTATCATCATTTAGTTGTACAGGCATTACTCATCATCCTTATAAGGGCCTAAAGGGTCATCATCATTGACTTTTGGATTTGGAAGTTCATCGACAGGAATCTCCATATTACCATCAAATCCTCGCTTTTTTGCTTCGTTTATTCGCGTGTTGCCATCATATACTTTATTACCTTTTACAGTGACCTTATCATCTTTTGATGGGTCTTTAATCGCATTTTCCAACTCATTATCACTCAACTCTCCAATCGCTGGATCATTTTGGGGGTGGTCAGGAGCGTGAATTGTCTCTAAGTCGTCAAGTTTTCTGGTGCTGTCCTGATATTGATTAATCGCCTCTGATCCTGCGTAGGCCACTGCCGTTGCGCTACCAACGAAAAGGGTTGCATTAGCAAGGGCAATAAGCTCTGGCGCGTAGATCAATACCAGCAATGGGTTACGACCATCTGGGTCGGTAAATTTATACGGGTTGTTGTTGGCATAGGCGTAGCGGTTAAACCCTTGTACATTGCCTTGTTGAATATGCGCTTGAGCCGACACAGGGTCGTTGGATACAAAGCGGGCTGATGCCGGATTGCTGATGCAAAGCAATCCGATGATAAATGTCGTCAATATTTGTTTCCATGGGAACATGGCTATTTTTCCTTTTATTAGTGTTGTTGAATGTTGGCGCGTTGTTGAATTGTTCGCATATATTTGGCGTTTGTTTCTGGTGATACGGGCTGCCAGCCGATAGATTCAGCTTTGGCAAACCAGCGTTGATTTTGTGCGTACAAATAATCCAGTTGTTGCTTTTGAGTATCTGTAATGGCGCGTTTTCCGCGATAAAGTTTGACCTTTTCTTGTAGTAAATCAGAATAAGAATTGCCTAATTTAAGCATCGCATAAGCAAATTTGGGGTAGTGTTTTAAAATGAGCGTGGTGATATCAATGGCGTTTTGCCATTGCTTTTGTTTGACAAAGTATTCGCTCAGAACAAGGGTCATTACCACCACCGTTTCTTTTTTGCTGAGAGGTTTAAGATACACACCATTGTGAATGGCGGTATCAGTCATCGGCATGACTTCATTGTAAAAGCTGTCACTTTCAATCTTGGCGCCATTTGTGGTTTCCAGATTGAACGTCTGCCCTGTTTGAGGATCTTTGAATTTCACGAACACATGCAAAGGGGCTGTTGCTACAGTCACATCCAAACCCAGTTTCTCGGCCAAAATGACAAACAAAAAGGGCATTGAAACACAATTGCCTTTCTTGGTGCGTAGGTAAGTTGGCAGTAATTGGCTGTGTAGATTTATGCCCAAAGGGTCGGCAAAATCATAGTGAAACGGTTTAAACTGATTCCAGTATCCACCTTCGTATAAATAGGCGCGTAGTGACATCATTTTATCTATAGCGGTCATATTCGGCGTTGATGCCGAGCGGACTGTTTGCGCCATACGGGTAAGGTCATTTAAAGATTGTTCAACATCTATTGATGGGTCAATAAATTTATCAATCATGATTTTTGTGCGTGCCAAATCAATGTCGTAAGAAGGGCGAGATAGGGTCTTTTCAACAAATGAGAATGCTGCCGAATGAAGGCGTGTGGTGGCTTCTGCCGCCTTTATTTGTCCAAAGACCAAAATGATTAAAATCACTGCTTTTAAATAACCCTGTGTGCTTAATGACACGGTGATGCTCCTTGATGCCAAAATGGTATATGCAAGTTATGCAGGGCTTTGGGCAACAATATCTTATAAAACACAAAATAGGCATCCCAACGGGACACGCTCTCAATAGATATAATACGGATACAAAAAGACGGGCAGTATTGGAATAAATGATGGAGCTGTTTCAGCCCCAAGTCTCTCGGGACGCATTAGACATGATAATAGGAATGTTTGCAATAATTATGTTAAAAACATTCTGCGGTAGCGAAATTAATTTTACTGACCATCACCCTAATCTTTAAAAGTTAAAAGCAAAGACACAATAGACCTCTCTTTGGGATGGATTACAGCAACAAATAATAGATATTTAGTTTCTTTTTTAGATGATTTAGTTGGGACTTGTTTAGGAGCGAAACCTGGAGGACACTCAGGGGAAACCATTGCTAACAAACTGTTCTGTTTTTTGCCCTGTGCCAGAGCGTACAGTCTAATTTAGAGCATTGTCTTACTCCCTGTATTTGAAGGCTCCAATGGGCGAAGCCTTTTCCTCATCCCGGCCCAGGGAATAGTCGATCTGCAAGCAGGAAAATGCAGACATGGTTTAAGTTTAGGCAAAGAATGCCGCACGAACTTGTGGCTCTTAATGGATGCGATTAAAAGATTTAGAGATAAATCAAAGTGTTAGGGGATAGCCAAGAAAGTTGGTTTCGGGGGGATAGCGGTGGTTATTCCCCCTGTAATCAACCTTTATTCGTTTGTTAACCTACTGGCCGCAGACAACCTGTAAAACTGGTTTTCGTTTTGAGCTTTGCCTTGGTCTTCTTGTACTTGAGTATCATCAAAGGACAACATTAACGGCGTGAGATTTGATTGGTCCGTTGCCATGGCTAGCAACCCATATGACTGGCTAGTAAAATAACTGAGGGTAAGATCCTTTTAAAACGGTTAACGCTGCTTTGGCTTCGTCATCAAATGGATTGAGAAAGAGATGAAACCTGGCACTGTAATCGCTGATGTTTGATAATCCAACGGGAACAGAAGTTAGCTGATTGCTATATAGATGA
>CALKGI010000122.1 GCA_938085045.1 uncultured Alteromonadaceae bacterium | reverse complement strand
GCGCTTGAGCTTGTGGCACATCACCCGTGCGAATTTGTGAGTGCAGCGCATTGAGATTGCCCGTCATTTGCGCCAGTAAATCGTTAAGTTCGTAGCGGTCGGTCAAACGCTCAAGTAGCGGTTCATATTTGATTTTTATTGCGGGCCAATCAACACCACGCAAATTACTATCAAACAGTGAATCGCGATGCATTATCCACGCATCATGAAACATTTGGCGCCATTCTTCCCTTGGTTGCAATGCCATTTGCCAGTCTTTGGTTTGTACTTTGTTGACCTTGTTATCGCTTGAGAATTTGCCATTGGCATTGACGATATAAAGATTGGCATTGCCCGCACCGCGCTTGCGTACAAACATCTTTTTGCCGTTTTTAGACAGCTCATATTCACCGACATTACCCGCAAACGTTTCTACAGTGGGTGACGGTTTGATTTTTATCGATTTAAGTGATGGTTTGCTGCCCGGCTCACTGACTCGGTCAAGCAAATAAAGATACCCTTCGTTGGCCCTTAATTCGCTGTAATTACCTGAGCTAACGGGTACCTGCCATAAACGCTCGGTGATCCCCTGCCAATCAACTTTAATGTATTCGGCTTTTTTGTCGTCCTTGTCGTTCTGCTTTTTATCATCCTGTTTACTGTCTTTTTTACTGTCCTTTTTATTGTCCTTTTTATTGTCATTGTCATTGTCATTGTCAGCTAACAACAGTTCATTGGGGGTTTGAAATGGGAATTTGGCTGTTTTGTCGAGGCTATAAGCAAATACCAAAGCACGTCGGTCAAAACCCGGTCCCATGTTTCTGTCACCCCAAGGATGGCTAGGTCTTGCATTGAAGTGCCTTTCAGATAAAAAGTACAACCAATTGCCGTCATGACTAAAGGCAGGCGAATGAGAAACGTAATTATCGCTGGTCAACACTTGTTCTTTACCATCGATTATTGAGTACAACATCACGCGGTCGCGTTCTTCGCTTATCAGTCGCCTGGTGATCGCGAGCAATGAGCTATCACTCGACCAAACCAAGTCAACAAAGGCATCAAAACCGTTGCCGTTGCTAACGATTTTTTTGTTTTTTAAGGTTTCTAAATCAAGCAACCACAAGTCGCCGTGTTTGTCGTCATGGGCAATGAACTTTCCATCAGGAGATAACGATAACTGCCAACGCATGGTTGAACCGTCGGTGGTCAACTGCTTAGCATCTTCAGACCCGTCAGCAGCAAAACGCCAAACTTCCATCTCGCCACTGGCATCGCTGATGGCATAAACCCATTTGCCGTCATTGCTTAAAATTGCGCCTCGGGTGCGCGAATCAGCAGGCGTAGCCACTTGGGCCAAGCGTACTTTGCCAGTACCAGCCACAGCAACGCGGCCACGGGCGGTGATCACAACCTTTTCTTTTTCGGCGCCCATATGGGTTGAGGTGGTGTATTTCAAAGGCTTGTCTATCCAACGTTCACGCAGGTGCGGGAAGTCAGACGTTAAGTCAATCGACAGCGTGGTTGATTTGCCTGAGCGCAAATTTAGTACTTTTATGTCGGCGCCTTGTTGATAAACGATGTTGCCGTTGTCGAGGTTCGCTTCGCGTACTGGCCATTCTTTAAATTTAGTCACGGCTTTTGCGTTGCTGCCATCTAACGACATTGACCAAATGTTATCATTGCCGCTGGCGTCACTGACAAAATACAATTTGTTGTTATGCACCATCGGCTTACGAGCATTACCAATGTGGTTTTTAGTCAGTAAAGTCGCCTCGTTGTTTGAACCCAAACGATAAGACCATAACTGACCTGCACCACCGCCCCGGTATACCTTGGCGTTATCACTCGAACGACCCAGCCCAAACCGGCTGACATAAATCATTTCGCCATCGGCATCGATATCACCTTCGCTGGTATCGGCAAGCGGAATTGATTTAGCCACCAATGTTTTAGGGTTAACCGTTCGTAGTGTCCAATTACCTGCCGGACCGATGCGATTATTGGTGCTGTATAATATTTCACCTGTTTTGGTCCAGCCTTGAACTTTAACAAAGCTATTCTCAAAAGTGACCCGTTTGGCGACGCCACCATCAACCCCAATCACATAAACCTCAGCCGAACCTTCGTAATTGGCAACATAGGCAATTTGTTTGCCATCGTTTGAAATACTCGCCTGTTTCTCTTCAACAACATGAGTGGTCAGCCGTTTGGCTTGTGTGGTATTACCACGTTTGTTGAATTTGGTCAGCCAAAGGTCGCCCTCAGCGGTGAAGACTACAGTGTCTTTATGTAAGTCAGGTGAGCGGTAATAACCGTTTGAAGCCGACGCAGTAAAACTGAGTCCCAAAATCAACGAGGTCACAAGCCGAAGTTTCATGATGTTCCTTTATTCTTTTGATAATAACAATGCCCATACTATACGCAATGATTAGACTCGGTGGAAGTGACATACGTTTCAAGATATGACTGAGGGAAGGTTTCGCCTCGACTCAGCGAAACCCACAGGCGAAACAACGACTATTGATCGCCCGCCAGCACCACCAAAGGAGCCACAATATAATGCCATGGTGGATCGCACTTGGTATTACAGGTTTGATTCTTAGCCACGTTGAGCAATTGTTCGTAACTGAAGCCAGCAGACACGTTGATAACCTCAACTTTTCGAGTGTCTACATCACCACGTTTTTTTGCTTGCGCTATTCTTGCAACAGCGTCACGTTTATCTAGTTCAGCTCTTACTCTAGCCACTCGCTCTAGTGGTTTGTCTAGTAGTTCCAGCCCAGCATATTTGGCTTTGAACTGTTTGTCGTCAGCTAGAGCAATATTTTTATCAATCATCCCCGACAAGCGTAACGTAAAGGCGTTTTTGACACATGACCAGTCCATAATAACGCCCGCTGATTCGGCTTTGCGCAGGTCGGCGCCTTTGCCCCAATTGGCCATGTCCCACTCAGCAGCATATTCGTGCATTTCGTCAATGTCACTAATGCCTTTTTCGTGAAACAACAACACCACCTCGGCGGCTTTACGCTTGGTGGCAACCTGACACAATTGCAGGTCGGCCAGTTGAGATTCTTGAGTTAGGTCGGCTTTGGTGCTATCGACAAAAACCGATTCATCAACAATTGATGATTCAAAATCATCTTCATTTAATTCGCGGTTAAGTAATTTTTTAACTTCAACTATTTTCTCTTTGGCACCAACTTGCCCACTACGCTCGGCGCGAATAAACCAGCGTAAAGCATCTTCTAAGTCTTTAGGCATATACAGGCCATGCATTAATAAATAACCGAGTTGGTATTGGGCGGCGGGTTCTTTGGCATTGGCTGCACGGCGTAAACGGGCGTTTCCGGCTGCGATATTAACTTCGGTGCCTTTACCTTTGTAATACATAATGGCCAACATCAGATTAGCCATTGGCGAACCTTCTATGGCGTAATCTCTAAATTGCTTAAATTCTAACTGGCAGTCTGTTTGACAAAAATAGTTTTTGTCTTGTTTGTCTCTTGCTTGAGCTGAAAAACTGCCAGCAAGACACAACGCTAATATGGCTAACGATAGGGGATGTTTCATATAAAACTCCAACTTAAGTGGTTGTCACTATTTCCTTGAAAAAATAACTGGCCCGGTTCCATTCCATAGATAGACCAGCGCCCAGATGATTGTCTGAGCTGCTTCGTGCCTTTGCAAAATAGGGGAAATTGTTGGCTGGCTCAAGCGTTTTGCGATAGCTGCCGCTTATCGCATCAATACTGCTTGAATTAACATTGCTAGGATTAACAATGCTCGAATAAATGGGGCTTGGTCTAACAGAAGGTATCTAAGTACAACTGCTCAACCTTGGCTCTTGCCCACGGTGTTTTACGTAAGAATTTGAGGCTAGATTTAACGCTGGGGTCGAAATTAAAGCAACGAATATCAATGATATTGCCCATCTCAACCCAGCCCAACTGCTCTACCAGTTTAATGATTATTTGCTCTAACTTGATGCCGTGAAGAGGATTTTTCGGTTGTTCTGTAGTCATTTTGTAGCCGTTTTTTTATAGGTTGTAAGTTTATAGGTTAAAGTTTAGTAAGAGTGAGCTCCAGTTCGCGAATTTGGCTTAAGCATTAACCTGGGACCACTTAGCAACAAACACTTTCAGCGTCTCTACGTCACGATTAATCTCACCATGAAAATCCATCAATTGTTTTTCCATGTGCTCCCATTTGGGCGCTTCTATATGTTCGTACTCTTTGGCCCGTTGTTGGATCATCGCCAAACCAACCGAGCCTGCCGCGCCTTTAAGTTTATGAGCAGCTGATTGGAACTCTTCGAGGTCGTGGATCACCACATATTCAACCATTTTGTTGAGATAACTGGGCAACAATTGCTCAAACAACTCAATACTTTGATTAAACGCGCTTTCTCCTAGCGTTGCGAGGTAATCGTTAAGCGTTTGCTCATCAAGTACCGGCGGTGCAACAACGGCCACTTTTTTCTTAACAGGCTTTGCTCCCGGTAATTCTGCGGGTTTTTGTTCAAACAATTCAGCCAGCATTTTATCGAGCTGCTGAGTATTAACCGGTTTAGACAATGCACCCTGAATATTAATGCCTCTTAACTGTTCTTGTGCTTTGCCAACGTTGGCAGTTAAAGCCACAATGACTAAATCGTCGTGACGTTCATCATCGCGAATGATACGGGCAATCTCATCGCCGTTCATATCAGGCAATTTCATGTCTAGCAACACCAGGTCAATATCATCTTCGGTTTCGACCAAACACAAAGCCTCCTCACCATCTTCAGCCCAAATAACCTCGTGTCCGCGCTGTTCGAGCAAGCTCTTAGCAATTTTGGCATTCAGTGGTACATCTTCAACCAACAAGATGTTCAAATGGCGAATTTCGTACTTCACCTCTTTGGGTTTTTCACTGATGGTGACCGGTAAATTAACCATAAACTGACTGCCGTGGTTAATTTTACTTTGCACATTCACTTTACCATTCATCTTCTCAACCAAAGCCTTAGATACCGCTAAACCGATACCAGAGCCCAGCGCATTAAGGCCCTTGTTGTCGCCCCCTTTGTAATACAAGTTAAAGATGTTCTCGATTTCTTTTTCAGGTATACCTATACCCGTGTCTTTAACAGTAAAACGAATGAAATTGGCATTGTTTTCAACGTATGCATCGAGGGTAAAACCAACAGAACCCGCTTGGGTAAATTTAACCGCATTGTTTATCAGGTTCCATAGCACCTGGCGCACACGAGTTGGATCGATAGTCACATAAACATCAACATCTCCGTTGATGGTAAAGTCAAACGACAGGCCTTTTTGTTCGGCGAGTAAACTACCAAAGTTGAAGGTATCGTTGGCAAAATCGTGCAGATAAACGGTTTCCCAAACAATGTCGACTTCGTTTCGGTCGACTTTATCTAAATCAATAATATCGTTAAAGATATTGCCCAGTGTTTCGGCACTGCTGAAGACTGTTCTGGCACAACTGCGCTGTTGTTCGTCAAGAGATGAATCGAGCAGCATACGGGTAAGGCCAACAATGCCGTTTAGCGGCGTTCTTAACTCGTGGCTCAAAGTGGCAATAAAATTACCTTTGTCTTGATAGGCTTTTTCGAGCGCTTGTTCAGCCAATTTACGGGCAGTAATGTCACGACCAAAACCCAGCAAACCGATGTAATTACCGTTAGAGTCATAAAACGGCACTTTACGCATTTCGAACCAATGTATGGCACCGTTAGACATTTCGTAGTCAACATCTAGCGTCACCGCAGATTGTTTAGAAGACACTTCTTGGTCCGTCAAAATTGCCGATGACGCCTGACTCGACGGATAAATATCGCTGGCGTATTTACCAATAAGTTCGTTAACCGGCTTACCGACGACCTCAGCAAACATTTTGTTGCACCCGGCAAAGCGACCTGCAACGTCTCGGTAATAGAATAAATCGGGTGAGCTATCGACAATTGAACGCAGCAGTAAACTCTGTTCTTCGAGTTCTTGTTGGGCTTTTTTTCGGTTAATAATTTCTTTGCGCAGCTCATCAACGGCATTACGTTTGGCTGAAAACGCTTTTTTGCGTTCTTCAATTTCGTAGTTCAATCGGCGGATATTTTCTTTGAAGCTTTCGTTGAGCAAAATTTCTTGGGCGGTAGATTCTTTTAAGTCAGTGATGGATTTTTCAAGGTGAGTCACCAAATTAATCAAACTATAGATAAATAACGGCGATACGATGGCGGCAAAGCTAACCGTGCCAATCATATCATGAGCCGACAACTCTCCAGTGGCAACAAAATGATAACCACTAGAAATAATTAAAGAACTGATGATCACCATCAAGTAAATAAAGGAACTGGCATTCCAGCCACCCCAACGATGGATCAAACGGGAAAGTGTTCTAGCCCAAGGACTAATTGTGGTATTTGACATAATGATTGATTTACCGTCTTGTTGACGTTTTAGCTTATTTTAGCTCAATTAACCCTGTCACGAGGTATTTTAGTGATCATAACAAAGCACGCAAGAATAGGGAGTCTAACGCAAAGCGATGAATTTATTAATGTTACAAGGCCAATCACAGCAAAATAACTGTTTAGTGCACAAATTTTAAACGCCAAGGTTGAAACCCAGCAACCACTGATCAAAAAATAGAGATTAATCTAACGCACGCCATAGATATTGGTATAAAATGTCGCTCTTTTATTAAAATGTCGCTCCACCGACTGCTAAATGCGGAGAATCAATGGTCACAGTAATGCCGGATATTGCCCACCACACCGAAGCTCAAATCGAGGGTTTACTCGACTGGGTTGGCATGAGCAATATCGAACTGCCTGTAATGTTAGCCTCAAAAGGCGAACCTGAAAAACACATACAAACTAGGGTAGAAGCCTTCGTTGACTTGCATGATGCCAAAGCCAAGGGCATTCACATGTCACGCTTATATCTATTGCTTGATGAATTATCGACCCAAGGAAGCCTGAGCGTACAAAGTATGGTTGGGCTGCTCGACCAATTTGTCACCAGTCACGAAGAACTAAGTAACAACGCTTTTGTAAAATTCAATTTTGATTACGACCTTCGTCGTAAATCACTGTTGTCTGGCAAAGCGGGTTGGAAAGCCTACCCCGTGTGTTTAACCGGCGAATTGGTTGACGGTAAAGTCAGTATATCTTTAACCGTAGACGTACCCTACTCGTCAACATGCCCTTGCTCGGCTGCACTGGCTAGGCAATTGATACAAGATGCGTTCAGCAAAAAATTCAACAACGGTGAAACCCTTGATGCCAATGAAGTGCATAAATGGTTAGGAACAACGCAAGGAATACTGGCCACACCGCACAGCCAACGTTCGATTTCACAGGTTAAGGTCAAACTTGACCCGGCCATTGATGCTTTTCCTATCACCGACTTGCTCGACCAAATAGAACAAACGCTACAAACACCTGTGCAAGCTGCGGTGAAAAGAATTGATGAGCAAGAGTTTGCGCGTCTTAACGGTCAAAACCCGATGTTTTGTGAAGATGCCGCCAGAAAGTTACAACACGCGATGAATGCGCAAGACCAATACACTGATTTTTGGATTAGAATCAATCACTACGAATCGTTACATGCCCATGATGCGGTGAGTATAGTGACCAAAGGTGTAGAGGGTGGGTATCGGCCTTAAAGTCACCGTTGAGGGCTGGTGATATCCGGCCTTAAGGTCAAGGGATCTCACACGGAGGCGCAGAGACACGGAGGTTCACAGAGGAAAAAAGAAACAGGAAAAATATAGAAAGCTAGGTTGGTGGCGAAGTATGATACTTTTCAATCTTTTAATCTTTTCTCCGTGAACCTCCGTGTCCCCGTGCCTCAGTGTGAGCCCCTTGACCTTAAACCAAAATTAAATCCAAGTAAGCTCAGGCTCACCGTCTTTCATCCGCAAAGAATGTCCTCGACTGGTCTTTAACGAATAATCAATAGAATCAGCATTATCTACATAAATCCAATCTGAGCGAGCATCACTTTCGGTAAATGTCATCTTCATATAACCATATTCGCTGGCGTTGAAGTATTTCAAATCATCTACCAGCAACTTAATAATCGACTCAAAAGATTCGACCATAACAGGGTCTATATTGAGCAAGATAGACAAACCAGGTGACGATACCGAAGGCGTAGCAAATTCAACGCCCACTTTATTACCATTGATATCTTTTAAGTTATTGGCCCAACCGTTATGAGAGTCTCCGGCCAGAACCACCAGATTTTTTTGCAATTGTAATGCAGTGCCCAGTATCACTTCGCGCTCAACAAAATAACCATCCCATGCATCAAGTTCATAAGGGGCAACGGTTTCGACTCTGGCACGCTCTTGTTCGGTCACTGTTGGGTCATTCAACTTAATACGCTCTTTGATGTTTGACAATGCAGACAACAGCGGCACAACCTCAGGTCCGCCCGTTGCTAAGTAAGGCAAAATCTCAGTCGGCAGATTCATTTTGGCCATCATTACCTGCTGCCCCAAAACTTGCCACTTGGCGCTAGATACCGACATAGAGCCTTGCAACCATTGCAATTGGTCAGTGCCAAGCATGGTGCGCTGTGGGTTACCGAGCGCAACTTGAAAACTTGCCGCATCAAAAACGCCGGTTGTAGGGTCGGTAAAGTCGGCATATTCCAAGCCTTTGTCTCGGCCATAATAACGGGTGTCGAGCATGTACAAACTCACCAATTGACCAAAGTCGAACTGGCGGAAGATGGTATCAATGTCATTTTCTGATGCGGGGCGAATGGGCATCCATTCAAAATAGGCCTGCAACGCCGCCATTTTACGGGCATGAAAATCGCCTTCGCTGTCATCATGGTTTTGCGCCCCATCTTTCCAACCGTTGTTGGCCACTTCGTGGTCGTCCCATACCGTAATAAAAGCAGCGCTTTGGTGCGCATCTTGAAGCGCCCTGTCGGTGCGATACAATCCATAACGCTTACGGTAATCTGCCAATGACAAAATCTCGCCGTTATTGTCAGCCGGTAACGAACGGCCAATAGCAGCAGAGTTTTCTGTGCCAAAACCGCCATCACCAAACTCATAAATGTAATCGCCCAAATGCAGCACAGCATCTACATCATCATTAGCCACTTCTTTATAGACATTAAAATAACCCGCTGGATAATTAGAGCACGACACCACGGCCAAAGTGACTTTGCTTACATCGCCTTCAGGCAAGGTTTTGGTTTTACCCTCAGGTGACATCACCCCAAGAGATGCAAAACGGTAATAATATACAGAGCCAGCGCTAAGGCCTTGCATATCAATTTTTACGGTAAAGTCAGTCTCAACGATGGCTGAGGTTGTACCCTGCCCAATAACGCTGGCAAATCCGGCATCAGTTGCAACTTCCCATGCCACATCAACTTGGGTTTTTGTGGTATCAGTGGGAGAAACCCTAGTCCATAAAATGACTCGGTCTTTCATCGGATCACCACTGGCCACCCCGTGGCTAAAACTGGCTGCGGGCGGTTGTTCAACCGCCACTTGTACTGGTGTGGGATCATCTTCGCCATGACAACCTGTCAGGGCTGTTGAAACAACCAAAGTGCCGAAACTGGCAGCTGAGGCTTTTAAAAAATCGCGTCGGGTTAATTTAGACATTACAGGGGTCCTTTTTAGGGGTTGACCTTGGGCCAATCGAGTTGTTTTTATAATAGTCGCATATTGTAGACAAGACAGCTTAGAGCAAATGTTCTAAGTGGTCAATCCAGTAATGATTTGGCCATCCAGCAGTAACCCACCGACTGACCGTCAATTCTAAACATGTCTTCATATTGCCCCAGTAATTTATAACCGTTACGTAAATACAAACGATGGGCAGTATCGTTGGCGGTGATCACCTGCAAATCAATGACTTCAATATCAGTATTGGTTTTAGTCCACCGGGCAATCTCATCAATCAGCAACTGTCCTAAGCCAAGCCTACGAAAAGCACTGTCAACGCCCATACCTAATAACGCTCGGTGCGAAGTATTTAACGGTTGGATTTGCATTGAATTTCTCCTTTTTAATCATCACAGTATAAACAAAAATATGTTACTGTCTTGCGACTTAAAACTATCTATATCTGGCGGCTGTGCAACATTGAACAATTCCTTAAAACATAGCCTACGCGAAAATTTTCCGGCATTACACAACAGCGCCACCGCTTATCTTGATAGCGCATCGACTTGTCAGGTACCGTCCATTGTAATTAATGCCATAAGCACCTATTTGGCAACGGGTCATGGCAACGCCCAAAGGGGCATGTATCAGTTCAGCGAAAACGCCAGCAATTTACACCAACAATGCCGCAACAAGGTCGCAGAATTTATCAATGCACCGCTAAGCAGCGACATCATTTTTACCAAAAGCACCACCGAATCAATCAACCTGATAGCGCACAGTTTAAGACAACGATTAACGCAAGCTCACAGCATTTTAGTCACCGCAATGGAACACCACGCCAACCTATTGCCATGGCAACGGCTTTGCCAACAAACAGGTGCCCGGTTGAATGTATTACCCGTAGATGATAGTGGTGAACTTGATACCTCAAACTTAACAACTTATTTAAATGACAACTGTGCTCTTTTTGCAGTCACTCACATTTCAAACGTCACAGGTCTAGTTAACGATATACACCAGCTTTGTAAGACCGGGCATCAATATAATGTGCCGGTATTAGTCGATGGTGCTCAGGCTATTGGTCACCGCCAAGTCGATATCAGTCAAATAGATTGTGATTATTATGTGTTTTCTGGCCACAAAATGTATGGCCCCACTGGCATTGGTGTGTTGTATTGCAAATCGTTGGAAAACGAGCCTTTAGAACCTTTAGAACCTTTAGAACCTTTAGAACCTTTATTGCTTGGTGGTGGCATCGTTAATAAAGTCACGTTAGATAACTATCAATTAAAAACTGATGTAGAAAAATTTGAAGCTGGCAGCGCCAATATGCTCGGGATTGTTGGTTTAATTGCGGCAATTGAATTTATCGACAGTATCGGTTGGCCAGTATTAAAGCAACACGAACAAGAAGTAAGCGGTTACTTACTGTGCGCATTAAGTTCAATCGATGATATAACGATATTGCCAACTGAAGAGGGTTCGCCAGTATTGAGCTTTGTGCACAAACAGGTTCACAGTCATGATGTTGCGTCTATTTTGGCTCTGAAAAATATTGCCGTGCGGGCGGGCCATCATTGCGCCCAGCCCTATTTAAAAGCTATGGGGTTTAAGCATAGCCTGAGGGTATCACTCGGGTGTTACAGTTCGTTCGAAGATATTGATAGCTTTGTTGCTGGACTCAACAAGGTTTCGCGAACGTTCACCTACTGAACATAACGATTAACCACAAACCCATCGCAATCAAACTGCCCCTCATATTTGAGCCCTATTTTCTCCAAAATCCTTATCGAGGCGGTATTTTCAGCCACCGCATCACCAAAAATATTGGTCAAACCCAAGGTATGAATACCGTATTGCATAGCCGCGTTAGCCGCTTCAAAACCTAACCCTTGGCCCCAGTATTTTTTCAACATACGATAGCCAATATCTGGCGCGGCTTCGTTGTCACCCAAACTGCCCGCAGGCATGAATTTAAGACCACAAAAGCCAATCACCTTATTATCGCCTTTATGCACCAAAGCGTAACGAGCATAACCATATTGTTGGTATTCAGGCAGCCAAATATCAGTGATGATTTTCTTAGCCTGCTCAATGGTTTCAATACAATCTTCACCAGTGAACTTCATCACCTCTGGCTCTGTAGAGAACTCAAAAACCGCCTCTACATCATCTAGCGTGAATTCGCGCATGGTAAGTCTTGGGGTTTGAATTAATGTCTTCATTACATTTTTCCTTTGGTTTACTTTACTTAGCACTTCAAAAACTTGAAACACAGTGTAAAGTATTCGAAAATACAAAACAGATATAGAAATACGTTAAAAAACACAACACAGATTGAGTTTATTATGACCGAGTTCATCTATCAAAAGCATTGCAATGAAATCATTAATGCCATTAATGATGGTACTTTACAACATGGCGACAAGCTCGATTCTGTGCGAATACTGGCGCACAAACGAGGCATTGGCGTGTCTACCGCCACTCATGTATACCATCAGTTAGAGCAACAAGGTTGGATTAAAGCCATTGCCAAAAAAGGCTACTTTGTTGAACAACCCAAAGGCAATCACGCCCAAAGCTACGGCAATACTTTTGTCAGCCGTCGAGATTTAAATCAATTACCACTAACCACAGCCGTTCAGTATTCATTGAGTATGCCTGATGTACTGCCGCTGTCGTGCACCGCACCCAGTACGGTAATTGATTCAGAAGCACTGTTAAATAAAATGCATCGTAAAGCGCTAGGTGCTAGGCCTTATCGAATTCAAAATCACGACCCAGCCCAAACCGCCAAACCGTTACGCCAGCAAATTGCAAAATACTTATTGAGTTCAGGGCAATTGGTCCATCATGACGATATTTTGATCACCAATGGCCGAAACGAAGGCTTAGCCATTGCATTTTTAGCCTGTGGGCTATTGCAAAACCGGGTCGCCATAGAGGTGCCTTGTTCATTTTATTTTCAGTCGATGCTACAGCAATACAATATCTCAACCGTGGCTGTGCCGATGCAAGCAGATTTTGACCGCGAATTAAACTTGCTCGACCAAGCGTGGCAACAAGAATCATTTGCCGCTTATCTATTTAACCCCAGCTTCAACGACCCTACCGGCAGAGTGTTAACCGATAAACAAAAAATCAGTTTAATTGATTGGGCTGTTTTGCGCTCGGTCACTTTAATTGAATACGACCGGGGCGATTTGTATTTTGGCGGCCAAAGACCCGCCTCAACCGCGAGCCTTTTACCAAAAGACAGTCATTGTAAAATCATCAGCATTAATGATTTTTACGACACCATTTCAGACCGCTTTGGCTTGGGTTATTTAATTTGTAAAAACACCTTTCAAGCCTGTGAAATAAGCCAACAACCGGGTGCAGAACTCCCGCTTGTTTCGTCACAAGCCATGCTACTTGAGCTTTTTCAAAGCGGTCATTATCGCAAACACGTCAATAGAGTCAGGCTAAAGCTGGCACAACAATGCCAACAAATGAAAAGCATTTTAAATGAAGTTCTAGAATCAGAATTGGCCCAAGGTCAGCTATATATTAGCCAGCCCGCAGGCGGCCCTTGTTTATGGATTGGCTTGCCCGAGGGAAAATCGAGTACAGACCTATGGCAAGTTTTAATCGAAAAACAAGTCGCCATTGCCCCCGGTTGCCTGTTTTTTAATAACCAAGATTTTGATAATTATTTGCGTGTGACTTTTGGCTTACCTTGGGATAACCAGATGGAAAATGGGGTGTGGACATTGGCAAGGGCGATTAAATCGTTTGTGTCTGTAGTGAACTAAAAGTGATGTATCGCAGGTCTATTCTTTTAACGAATGATAATTTGGCGTAAAAACAATGAGCAAACCTGAATTTAGAATATACCCCTGTGCATTATGCACGATTGGTTATAGCACCTATGTCGTTGCTCACCGATTGGTCTGCGGCACTTATGATTTGCTGGCAAGTAAATCAAACAAGCCTAATACCGAGCAACTGACAATTGAAGGGCCTAAACAAAACGCCGCAGAAAAAGACCCATTTGAAACGAGTTATGATGACCCCCAATGGCCTAGGTAATAGTGGCCAAGGTAAATGCGATATCACAAATCTACAAAGGCTTAACCGCAATCAAATTAACCAAAGGTTCTTCTCGGTCAACTGGCGGTTTACGCCCAAACCAATTCTCCATAATCCCCATATCTTCCCTACTCCACCATAAAAACGGGTAAGAAACTTGAGCTTCATCAATGCTAAAACCACAGCGGCGAATTAACTCTAAGTATTCGTCTGCGGTTTTTTGCACTTTCATTGGGTGGCGAAATAACCATTTGATGATCCACGAATGAATGTAGCGTTTGGTCGATTCGGCAAAGAGCATAGTGCCGCCGGGTTTTAACACCCTAAAATACTCGGCCATTGCTTCTTCCATATAGATAAGGTGATGAAAGCTTTGATGACAAAACAGCATGTCTACCGAGTTGTCGGGTAGTGTAATTTTCGAATTTGAACATTCGATATACTCGACGTTTTCAAGCTTATCGCGCTGCGCTTTTTTAGCCGACTCATCGAGCATTTCGGGGTCAATGTCCATGGCTATTAGTTTTTTTGGGTTAAAGCGCTTGTTGAGTTTACTCAGCGATTCACCATAACCACAGGCAACATCAACAATCACGTCAAATTGCGGGGTTTTATCAGTTGACTTAACCGACATCAACTCACACAGGTCTTGCAGTGCAATTTCTAAAACTCGGTGGGTCCAAACGCCGGTTCGCAAAAACCATTTACCAAAGGCACTCTCAGGTACGTGGGCGTGTTCAAGTGCTGCTTTTGTGACTGCTTTCATGGTTAACCTGTTTCGACCTATTAGTAAGAAAAAGAGCTAAAATCTCGCGGCAATATAACAAGTTGACCAATAAAATGAAAGTGTCCAATTAAAACGCAATTATCCTTACAACAAACCTCTTTGATCGGCTATAATCGCGCCTTCATTTTTTTTATAAAATAGATTAAGAGTAAACAATGCGGATCGTAAAAATCATTTCAGTTTTAATGCTCACCTTAGTATTGGCAGGTTGTAGCACCAGTCAACGACTTTATAATGTCACCCAAGCCGTTGTACCTACCAATCAAACTACTGATTCTACTGCGGATGCAATCAAAAAAGCCTTGAGTTACAAGCGCTGGGATGTGCTCAGCGAAGAACCGGGTAAAATCATGGCACGCGTTAAAGTACGTCAACACGAAGCGACTATCGCCATCACCTATACCGAAAAAACTTTTTCGATTAAACATGTCGATAGCTACCTGCTAGATCACAATAGTGGCCGAAATACCATTCACCGTAACTACAATAAGTGGATAAAATTGCTCAAAGACGAAATCAACTACTACTTTGCCAACCCCACGGCCCAACAGGTCCATCACGGTTAATCGGTGCTTTTTATAACATGCAGTTTAAAATAAAAGACATCAAGGCACTGGCACCTAATCTTCAAACTCTGGCGCAATGGCAACAATGGGCCACTGCCCCGGTGTTTACGCAAGGCGAGGTTACAGTGCCCAAGCTTGAGTTTATTCCAATGATGCAGCGCAGGCGACTGAGCAAGTTTGCCCGTCTGTGCTGTTTTACCCTTCATGAACTCACCCAACGCAACGACATACCCATGGTATTTGTTTCGCGTTTTGGCGATTTGGTCAAAACCGATGAGTTGATTGAAGACGTGGTTGATAACCAAACCTTGTCGCCAACAAAATTTGCGTTGTCGGTGCACAACGCAGTGGCAGGCCAATACAGCATTTTAACTGACAATAAACAGCCTTCGACCACTATTGCCGCAGGAAGCGATTCTTTTCATATGGGCCTTTGTGACGCCCTCGCTAGGTTGAAGCAATCAGATAACGACGAGTTAATCATGGTTTGCACTGAAACCATTACGCCTCAAAAATACACCCCTTATATAAGTGAACAACAAGTTGACCATAGTGTGGCGATTTTATTGAGTAAAACCCAAGGTCGTGAGGTTCAATTGACGCCCAGCACTAACAGTGATGCCGCTACTACCGAACGACTGCCCCAAGCCTTGGCCTTTATGGCTTGGTTCTTTGGTGACCAAGCCACCAGCACTATCATTTCAGCTCAAAAACAATGGCATTGGTGCAATGTTGATTAACATCTTCAAAAGTATCTATAAACCAATAAATCACGTTTGGCGCATTTTCGCCACCGGGTTTTGCTTTGCCCTGTTTGGCCTTGGCGGGCTTTTCATGAGCGTAACAATTTTACCGCTACAACGGTTATTTATCAGTGATAAAGCCAAGCAAAAAGCCGTTGCCCGGGTGAGCGTTCATTATGGTTTTCGGGTGTTTGTTAATACCATGCAGTTGCTTGGAGTTTTTAAGGTAAAAATCAACGGCGCCGAAAAACTGCAACAACTCAAAGGCAAAATCATTATTGCCAATCACCCGTGTTTGGTCGATGTGGTGGTGCTGATATCACAAATTAAAAATGCCGATTGCGTGGTCAAAAGCCATCTGTTTAAAAACCCCTTTATGCGCGGGGTTATCACCGCCTCAGGATACATCAGCAACTCAGACCCTGACCAACTCATGGAAGATTGCGCCGCATCTTTAGCGCTTGGCAACAATATCATTATTTTTCCTGAGGGCACTCGCTCCAATAAAAATAAGCCGTTGAAATTACAACGCGGTTTTGCCAATATCGCGATGCGTAGCCAAACCGACTTATTGTTTATTTTGCTTAAGGTTACGCCATCAACTTTAACAAAAGATAATGTCTGGTATAATGTGCCCGAACGGCGTTTCGACTTTGACTTAACGGTCAAACAGCCCATAGAAATAGCGCCCTATCTTGATGAATTTGGCGACAATACCACCAAAGCCGTCCGTCATCTGACCCGACACATAGAATCACTGTTTAAAGAAGAGTTAACGTTCAATGACCGAACTTAAGAATGAATTAAAAACGCTAATAATCGATACCCTAGAGCTCGAAGATATTAGTCATGCCGATATTATTGATACCGACCCACTGTTTGTCGACGGACTGGGCCTAGACTCAATAGATGCACTAGAGCTGGGGCTAGCGGTTAAAAAGAAATACGATATTGTGCTTAACGCCAACGACGAAGCCACCAAGAAACATTTTTATTCTATCGACAGCCTCGCCGCATTCATCAACGGTCAATAACATTTAGGGAAAAAGTAACATGCGCAATAAAGACGATATTTTTCTAATGTTAAAAGACGTACTCATCGAAGATTTTGAAATCGATGCTGACGATATCGCCCCGGACGTCAACCTCTATGAAGACTTAGACTTAGACAGCATAGATGCAGTCGACTTAGTGGTTAAACTCAGAGAACAAACGGGTAAAAAAATTGACCCTGACGCCTTTAAAAAAGTCCGCACCGTAGCCGATGTAGTCAACGCTCTACACGCTTTGCTCGAAACTGACTAATACCCATTAATGAACACCAAGCTGCTGAGCGTTATCATTACCATTATTTCGATAGCTTATCCTGTTATTGTTTTTTTTGGTCTGCAACATTTTTCACCGAGCATTATTGCCAGTGTTTTGTTGATGGTGATCCTCGCCCGCTTGATGTTGCACAGCAATTCTAGCAGGGCTAACAAAAAGCCAGATAACAGTTCATCAAAAAAACCAGCGCCATGGGTCAAAGCCTCATTACTAATGGCCGCTATTTTATTGCTTTGTTCAGCGCTGTTCAACTCAACGGCACTTATCCAGTTTTACCCCGTTGTCGTTAACTTAACGTTGCTGTCGGTGTTTGTGATGTCATTGATTCGCCCACCATCAGTTATCGAAACTCTGGCAAGAATGACCGACCCGGAGTTACCGCTAACTGGTGTTGTTTACACCCGTAAAGTAACCATGGCTTGGGCGGCATTTTTTGCCATTAATGCCCTTATTGCCGCTTACACTGCGGTGTTTATGTCACTACAAAGTTGGACCATCTATAACGGCTTTATCGCCTATGTGCTGATTGGTTTGATGTTTAGTATTGAGTACCTAATTAGGCAGCAAGTGAAAGCCAAAAACGCCGCAAAGCAGAATCATTGATGAATCTAACCAAACAACTCACCGCATTACATGCTGATAACCCTTTGTTTGAAGACAAAACCCCAACCGACTGGTTGTGTGATGTATCGGCATTAACTTGGTATTTAAAAGAACAACCAGAGCAAAACTGGCTGTTGTTCGAACACGATGTTCGTCACTTTGCCACTTTTTTGTTCGCTTTGTTGTGCGCGCAAAAACATGTTATCTTACCGCCTTCAGAGCAAACGGGTCAGTTGCTTGCGATAAAACCCAATGTTGATGCCACCATAGGTCACGCCCACATTGAAGACATTCGGCACCTATCAACCGCCTCCGCGCTGGCAATTCCCATCGGCGGCCCAGACCCAGCATTATTGATAGACAACGCGCAAACGATTGATTTTTATACTTCAGGCTCGACTGGCGATTCGAAAAAAATCACCAAATCGTGGGCACAACTGAGCAACGAAATAAGCGACCTTGACGCCCTATGGGGCGAGCAGGTCAATGACACTTTGATAATTTCAACAGTGTCTCACCAGCATATTTACGGGTTTTTATTCAAACTGATGTGGCCGCTTTTATGTGGTCGCCACATTTTTGAGAAAATAATCAGTTACCCTGAAGAGTTGGTGATGCAATTACAACAACCGGTGACCTTAATATCTAGCCCTGCGTTTTTAGCAAGAACCTGCCAAGAACCTTTGTGGCAGGCGTATGCCGACAATCTTCGTACGGTATTTTCATCGGGCGGACCATTAAACTTAGCAACGGCCACCGTAATAGCACAGCACCTAGAGCAATCGCCAATTGAAGTCTTTGGTAGCACCGAAACCGGTGGCATAGCGTGGCGACAACAAGCCCAAACCGATGGTCACCTGTGGCAATCGTTTATTACTGTCAATATTCGTATTGAAGAACAAAGTCAGCGCCTGCAAATTCAGTCACCTTACTTATTGGCTGAAAACGGTAATGAAGATAGCTGGTACACAACCGACGACCGCGCACAATTGAACGACTGTGGTCGCTTTGAGCTGTTAAGCCGAGCAGATCGAATTGTTAAAATAGAACAAAAACGGCTATCGCTAGACGCACTAGAGTCACAATTAGCTCAACACCCTTGGGTTGAAAAATGCCGAGCATTGGTGATTGATGGCGCTCGCAGTCAAATCGCCATTGCGGCTGTTTTGACCATTGATGGACAAGCGATTTGTGATGAACACGGTAAACGCCATATCAATACCGCGTTTCGTCTGGCTTTATCTGAGCATTTCGAACCAGTATTATTACCACGAAAATGGCGTTATATAGACACTTTGCCGGTCAACAGTCAGGGCAAACTGTTAAATCAACAAATAATCGATCTGTTCCGGTAGGGTGCTGCCGCAGCAATCGGTAATTAAAAAATTGAAAACTCGAGTAACCATGAATCAACAACCAACAACTCAACCCATCATTCTCAATTGCACCGAGCAAGACGCCAAGGTTGAGTTAACCCTGCAATTAACAGACGATATCGTCTATTTCCAGGGTCATTTCCCAGACCAGCCAATTCTCGCAGGCGTTGTTCAGCTTAATTGGGCGGTAGAATTTGCGCGTCAATACCTCAACATAAAAGGTGACGTACTCAGCGTTGAAGTGCTCAAATTTCAGCAATTAATTGAACCGGGCACCACAGTACAATTGTCACTCGAATTAAAAGCAGACGACAAATTTACCTTTGCCTACAGCTCAAGCCTTGGCAAGCATGCCTCGGGCAGAGTTAAGACTGGTAGCTGATATGAACTCTAGCGTCACTGACAACAACCTTAACCTTTGCATTGTGATCCCCAATTACAACCATGGCGATAAAATTGCTGCTGTGGTCGAATCGCTAATGTTCTTAAACCTGCCAGTGATCATTGTCGACGATGCATCCAATGCAAAAACCAAACTGCAAATTGCTGATGCTGCCAAAGCCTTTTCAAATACGACTGTCGTCACCCACGTCATAAACCAAGGCAAAGGCGGTGCGGTAATGAGCGGCATGAAAAAAGCCTTTGAACTGGGTTACAGTCACATATTACAAGTCGACGCCGACGGTCAACACGACATTAATAACTGTCAAAAGCTCATTGATTTGGCCTCGCAAAATCCTGCGCAAGTGATCAGCGGCCAACCGATTTACGACGACTCAATGCCACTTGGCAGGCGACTAGGCCGCCACATCACCCACTTTTGGGTGTGGGTCGAAACCTTATCGTTCAGCGTTAAAGACACCATGTGTGGTTTTCGAGTGTATCCGCTAAAACCTTGCATTGAATTGATGCAAGCGCAAACTCTCGGCACCCGCATGGATTTTGACATAGAAGTAATGGTCCGCCTGTATTGGCGCGGCGTCACCACTCAATTCTTGCCCACCAAAGTAATTTATCCCGAAGATGGTATATCGCACTTTCAGCCTGTGGCCGACAATGTTCGTATCACTTGGATGCACACACGGCTATTTTTTGGCATGTTAATTCGTTCACCTGTTTTGTTGTGGCGAAACATTTTCGGCCATAAGGTCAGCAACTAATTTATGGCTAACAATCAAACCAAACACTGGTCATTACTGGCCGAGCGCGGTTCATACTGGGGCATCTATTTTTTACTCAAGGTGAACCAGTATTTTGGCCGTTGGTTATTCCGCTTGTTTATTTGGCCCATAGTGTTTTATTTCTTTGTTACAGGCAAAGCCTCGCGGCGAGCATCTATGGCATTTTTGCAAAAAGTCTATCAACAACCCGGCCAAACAGTCTTTGCAGAAAAACCCGGTTACTGGCAAAGTTTCAAACACTTCATTAGCTTTGCCGAATCGGCGCTCGACAAAATTGACGGCTGGTCGGGCAAACTGCAAAACGAAGATATTCTCTATCACAACAAATACATATACGACGACCTAATAAAGCACCAGCGTGGCGCCGTATTTATTGGCTCGCACCTAGGCAACCTTGAAGTTTGCCGTGCACTCAACAAACAAAGCAATACCCGGATAAATGTCATGGTTTTTACCCACCATGCGGTAGAGTTTAATCGTATACTAAAGAAAATTAATCCACAGGTAGACGTCAACCTCATTCAAGTCACCCAAGTCAGCGCCGACTTGGCCATTATGCTCAAGCAACGACTCGATGCAGGTGAACACATAGTGATTGCCGCCGACCGCACCTCAACCAGCAGTTTTGGCCGAGTGAACAAGGTTGATTTTTTAGGCGAAACCGCCTGTATATCACAAGGGCCATTTATTCTGGCCAGTTTAATGGACTGCCCGGTGCACATGATGTTTTGTTTCAAAGCCAATAAAGACATTGAAAATAGTACAAATAAAAGCTTTGAAATGGTGTTCGATAGCTTCGAACAACCGTTTCAATGCTCGCGTAAACAACGTCAACAGATGTTACAACAACAAATTACTCGATATGTAGAGCGCTTATCGTTTTATTGTCTGAAATACCCTTATCAGTGGTACAATTTCTTTGATTTTTGGCTTGATGATGATGATGTGCAACGTCAACAGCCAAAAACAAACAATCACCCCGATGATAAACTGAAGGAAAGTTAAATTGTCAAAACAAAAACCCGTAATCTCTTTTGGCGCCGGTCGACTGACCATCGAAGATATCGTCGCCATTGCCAACAATCAGGCCAGCGTAAAGGTCACTGATGAGCAACAATTCGTCGAGAAAATCGACGCTGGCATAAAGTTCCTCGACCAATTACTGGCAGAAGACGGCGTTATTTATGGTGTCACCACAGGTTACGGTGACTCTTGTACGGTAGATATTCCATTAGCCTTGGTTGACGAATTGCCATTGCACCTCACCCGTTTTCACGGCTGTGGTCTTGGCGATAACTTTAGTCCAACTCAAGGCCGCGCCATATTGGCCGCCCGCCTGTGTTCGTTAACTCAAGGGTTTTCAGGTGTTTCTCACGAATTACTTAACCAATTCGTCACCTTTATCAATCAAGATATTGTGCCGGTTATCCCCCAAGAAGGCTCAGTTGGTGCCAGTGGCGATTTAACCCCTTTGTCTTATGTTGCCGCTACCTTACTCGGAGAGCGCGATGTTTATTATCAAGGTAAACAGCTGCCAGTAAAACAGGTAATGCAAGATAACAACATTAGCCCAATCAAATTACGGCCCAAAGAAGGTTTGGCAATAATGAACGGCACAGCCGTAATGACCGCTATTGCCTGTCAGGCGTTTGACCGAGCCGAGTACTTGGCCAAGTTGTGTACACGTATCACTGCCATGAATTCACTGGCACTAAAAGGTAACAGCAATCACTTTGATGACATTTTATTCAGCGTTAAACCCCATCAAGGTCAGGCTGAAGTTGCTGCACGTATTCAGCACGATTTGAATCACCATGAGCACCCACGTAATTCCAATCGCCTGCAAGACCGCTATTCAATTCGTTGTGCGCCGCATGTTATTGGTGTGTTGTCAGACACCTTGCCATGGCTACGCCAAATGATTGAAAACGAACTTAATAGCGCCAACGACAACCCGATTATTGATGGCATTGGCGAACACGTATTACACGGCGGCCATTTTTACGGCGGCCATATTGCACTGGCCATGGACACCTTGAAAAACACAGTAGCCAACCTCGCCGACCTGCTCGATAGGCAAATGGCATTGCTGATGGATCAAAAATACAACCACGGCTTACCCGCCAATTTGTCGGGCGCCAGTGCCCAACGCGCCTGTATCAACCATGGTTTTAAAGCTGTGCAAATAGGCTGCTCTGCATGGACCGCCGAAGCGCTCAAACAAACCATGCCAGCGAGTGTTTTTTCGCGCTCGACCGAATGTCATAACCAAGACAAAGTTAGCATGGGCACCATTGCGGCACGCGATTGTTTGCGAGTGCTCGACCTGACTGAGCAAGTCACCGCCGCCACGTTACTGGCGTCTTATCAAGGCTTGCGCCTTCGCATCAAACAAGACGAAGTATGCGAAACCACACTAACCCAACCTTTGGCCGACATGCTTCACGACATCGATTCGTTCTTTAATCTGGTCACCGAAGACAGACCGTTAGAGCAAGAATTAAGGCAGACAATGTCATATATTGGGCAAAAACGGTGGCCGCTTTATGTAAATGAAGGTCAATCAGATGCCGAATAAGGTCGTCAGAAGTTACACCACCAAGATTGACGTGCCGTTTCATGATGTCGATGCCATGCAGGTTGTTTGGCATGGTCATTACGTTAAGTACATCGAAGTGGCACGATGTGAAATGCTAGAGACCTTTAATTACAATTACCTAGACATGCAAGCCTCAGGTTACCTGTGGCCTATTGTCGATATGCGAATTAAATACGTGGGTTCGGCTAAGTTTTTTAGACAAATTGAAGTCAAAGCTGAGTTGGTTGAAATTCAAAACAGAATGAAAATTAACTACCGTATTTTTGATGTCGAAACAGGCGACCTATTGACCAAAGCGCACACAGTACAAGTGGCAGTAGACATGAAAACAGGCGATATGTTGTTTGAATCGCCGCCAGTTTTATTCGAAAAATTGGGGTTAAGTGCTTCATGATGCTTTTAATGCGTAATGTAATCATTTGCTTGTGCCTGCTCACCCCTTTGGCCGCTTTTGCTAATTGGTTTGACACCGACAGCATCGGCCAATCGCAGCCCTTATTAAAAGGTGAGTTTCAACAGCAAAAGAAAACCAAACACCTAAGACGGCCAATTAAATCAAGCGGTAATGTGGTGTTATCGAACAAACACGGGGTTATATGGCAAACCCTTTCTCCGGTTAAATCGACCATGGTGATCACATCGACGCAAATCAAAACCATTGATTCGCAAGACAGGCAAAAAGTCATCGCCCCGGGCAGTGATTTAAATACGTTGTTTTCTAATGCGCTGTCGGGCAACTGGTCTTTGTTAAAAGATCATTTTGATTTGTCTACATTGCAAGACGTAGATTCCACTTGTGTCATCCTGCTGCCAACTTCTGTTACGGTTAAGAAAACCTTTCAACAAATGAAGGTCTGTGGCGACAAGACTAAAATCACATCGCTCAATATTATCGAAGCCAACGGCGGAACCACCAATATAGAGATAACACTGACGCCAGCCACAGCATTAACCAAGGCGGAGCAAGCGCTTTTTAATGACTAGCTTTTCTATTAGCATCCGTAATGCCCTGCTCTGGTTTATCGCAATACTGGCTTTGACTGCCTTTGGTATCAGCCGTTTTTCGTCGGGCAATATCACTATTTTATCTGACTTGTTCTCGTTGGTGGGTCAACACAGTCTATTTGACAAAAAAATTGGCGAAACCGCATCACGTCAACAACAAAAACTGATTGTGGTGCTTGCTCACCCTAACAAAGCAAACGCACAAAAAACCTCAAAACAACTGGCCGATGACTTAGCGGCACTTTCCAGTATTAACACCGCCACCCGATTGCCGTTCAATCAAACCCAAATAGACCAAATCACGGCACTATATAAAAACTATCCATTCACTTTGTTAAATGACGATTACGCACAAGCCATCGACAGTGGCAAACCAAAGCAGCTTAATGAGTTATTCATCAACACCCTGCTGCAACCGGGCAACCCGTTTGTCGACATGACCATAGAACAAGACCCAACACTTGGCCTTGCCAACGCTTTGGCGCAAAAACTGGCCAGCCAATCGCAATGGTCAAACGATGGTGATGCGCTTTATCAATCGCTTGAAAGCCACTATTACTACCCTATCTTCATCGAATTGGCTCAAGCCAAGCTCGGCGTAAACCAAAGCGTGGCCATTGAACAGCAAATTAATCAGTTGCTCGAAAAAGCGCTAGCAAATCAAGACGTCAAAATCTATCGCAGTGGGTTGTTGTTTCATATCAGCGGTTCAACCGTTCAAGCCCAATCAGAAATTACGCTATTTGGCGTAATATCATCGTTAATCATACTGGCGGCGACACTGTGGGTTTTTCGCTCGTTAATGCCCCTGTTGGTGATAGTGCTTATCATGGGCGTGTCTATCACTTTTGGCACCGCCGGATTGTTGAGTTTTGTCAGCGAAATACACCTAATCACTTTTATTTTTGCGGTGAGCTTAATTGGCATCAGCGTTGACTATGCTTTTCATGTTTTGGCAGGTGCTGCGTTGAAACAAAAACAAGATTCAAAACAGTCGCTAACCAAATACCTCGCCCCCGCCATGTTAATGGGTGCCCTCACCACAGTACTCGGTTATTGCGGTATGCTGTTAATGCCAATTAACGCGCTGCATCAAATCACCGTATTCATGATTTTTGGCCTGCTTGGCGCGGTGGCTACCGCACTGTTTTGGCTGGCGCCGCTTTATTCCTCTAATAAACGCTCAGTCAAACTCAGCGACAGCACCACCCGCTTTATCAGCCAACTTACCGAACGGCTTGCACCTCTTCGCAAAAAACGCCATGTAGCAGCCGTAGTACTTGTGCTTGGCGGATTATTTTTGTTGGCTGGCGGCCGCTTTCATTTTGACGACAACGTAAAAAGCCTTAATTCTTCTTCAAATAAACTGGTATCAGAAGAACAAAAGATTCAGCAATTAATGGGTTATAACAGTTACCCACGCTACATTGCAGTCACCGGGGCTGATGACCAAAGCGTACTGAACAAAATGAATCAGTTAACGCAACGCATGAACAAAATTGCCGATACGGGCGTAGCCCTGCGAACCCAATCGTTGTCGTTATGGATACCACCAACCGCAATTCAGCAGCAACGTAAAACCCAAGTCAAAGCGTTTAATGATAGTGGCGAGCTGGCATTGATGCAGTCATACCTTGAGCCTGAGCAATATCAAGCGGTTATCGATAAACTGGGCCATCAACTAACAGCTGACGCTTGGCCCGATGAGTTAATGATACTGGCACAACCCCTATTTCAGGATGGCGGTAAAAGTTATGGTCTAATTCGCTATTACGCCAAACTCAGCCCTGCACAACAGCAAACCGTTCAAGGCCAATTGCAAGGCGTCAGTTTTTTTGACCAACCTCAACGCCTAAGCGAATCTTTGACCGAGGTCAGAACCTCGTTGTTGTTATTCTTTATCATGGCCGCCAGTGCCTTTGCAGTAATTTTGGTGCTGCGTTATGGCCTAAAATATGGCCTGATGGCATTGATTACCCCGGTATTTTCGGCAATTGGCGCTTTGGTGATAAGCCAATTAATTGTCTCTAACATGAGCATATTCAACCTGCTGGCCTGCCTGCTGATTGTTGCGCTTGCGGTCGATTACAGCGTATTTTTCAACGAACAGGGCCATCAAAAACATGTGGTGTTGGCGGTATTATTGTCGGCTGTTTCATCAATGGCGGCCTTTGGTATGATGACATTCAGCCAAACCCCCGCGGTCCACCACTTTGGCCTAAGTACCCTGATTGGCATTGGGCTAGCCGTTTTACTTTCATTTATCACGCCGTTACGGCCAAGGAAACCAAATGAACAACTGTTGTGACGTAGCCATCATTGGCGCAGGTCCACATCGATGGCAGTGTTTGGGCCTAAGTACCCTGATTGGCATTGGGCTGGCCGTTGCCGTTGTTTTATCTTCATTTATTACGCCGTTACGGCCAAGGAAACCAAATGAACAACTGTTGTGACGTAGCCATCATTGGCGCAGGTCCGGCAGGCGCGTGCGCCGCGTCTATGCTGGCCCAACAAGGCGTCGACGTGCACGTTTTTGAACGAGAACAGTTTCCACGATTTTCTATCGGCGAAAGCCTGTTGCCCCAGTGCATGACATTTTTAGAAGAAGCAGGTTTTCTAGATGCAGTAAACCAACATGGCTTTCAGCGCAAAGATGGCGCGGTATTTCTACAAAAAGGTCAGTTCAGCAATTTCGAGTTCGATGAAAAGTTCAGCCCAGGCCCTGCCAAAACCTTTCAAGTACAACGGGGTACGTTCGACAAAATACTGGCCGATGGTGCCGAAAAAAATGGCGCTAAGATTCACTATCAACACCAGCTCGAAGCGATGAGTAATCAGCCCGAGCACACCACCCTAACCATCAAAGATTTGGCCACAGACAAGACAAAAACAGTTAACGCCCGCTTTGTGCTCGACGCCAGCGGGTTTGGCCGAGTATTGCCGCGTTTGCTCGACTTAGAAAGCCCCTCTGACTTCCCTGTAAGACAAGCAGTCTTCACGCATATTAAAGACCAGCTGCCAGACTCGTTTGACCGCAACAAAATACTGATAACCGTACACCCACAATTTGAAGACATTTGGCTATGGCTTATTCCGTTTTCAAATGGCACCAGTAGCTTGGGTGTGGTTGGTCGACTAGAACAATTTACTACGGTTGAAAACCTAGATCACGAACAACAACTGATGCATTTCGTTCATGAAGTGCCCCAACTAAAAACCCTGTTAGCTGATGCCAGCGTTTGCGCGCCAGTGCGAAACATCAAAGGTTATTCGGCCAATGTATCAACCTTATACGGTGAACGTTTTGCACTACTGGGCAATGCTGGTGAGTTTTTAGATCCGGTGTTTTCATCAGGCGTCACCATTGCCATGCAGTCGGCTGTAATGGCAGCTCCCTTAGTGCTCAAAACCCTAAACGATGAAACAGTCGATTGGGAAAACGAATTTAGCCAACCGCTACGCCAAGGCATCAACACCTTCAAAACCTTTGTCGAGGGTTGGTACAACGGCGACTTACGCAATGTCATTTTTTATCCCAACCCTGATACCAAAATCAAGCGCATGGTGTGCTCAGTGCTGGCAGGTTACGCATGGGATACCGACAACCCGTTAGTCAAACATTCTAAACGTCGACTAAAAGCCTTGGCAGAATCATGCAAACAGTAAATCACCTAGGAAAAGCCACACTCCAGCTCCTAACGCTATTACTACTGTGTAGCTGTGCAAGCAATTCACAACGCGCAGCGATTCAACCCAATGCGGTTGCATTGACCAAAAATAGCCAATACACTTTGGCCAAAACCCCTGCCAGCTTAGTGGGTAAAGGTTATTTGTCGCACATTAAAGGCACTCATAACGACAACGAATATGAATTGCTGGTGCAAGTTGAGCTCAATGTAGACAACATTGTGATGGTCGGCACCACAGTAAGCGGCCTTGAATTGTTTGAATTGGTGTGGTTTGACCATAAACCTTGGCAGTTAAAACAATCACCATTGGCTAAGGCCATAAAACCACAATACTTGTTGGCCGATTTTCAGCTGGTACATTGGCCAATTAAAAGCATTAATGCGCACCTCACGGGTGCTCAAATGACACAAAGTGGATTAGAGCCCGCGGTAAAAAGAGTGGTAATACAAAGCAAACAGCCTATCATCACCATTAATGCTCAAGCACAACAAACAACTTTTGAAAACCACAGTCGAGGTTATCGGCTGACCATCAAAACTTTGGAAGAATGGACCCAGTGAACAACATCATATTAACCGACCTTGGCATTGTCAGTGCACTCGGCCAAGGCACTGAGCAAACCTGGCAGAACCTGTTTGGCAGCCCACATGAGTGTATGTCTAAACAAAATGGCTGGATTGACGAAGCAAGCATTACCGTAGGCGCGGTGACAAATCCCCTGCCCGACACCACAAACTGGATTGACACCGACAAAAGCCGTTGCAACCAATTTGCCTTTATGGCCTACCAGCAAATCAAACCGAGTGTCGATGCCGCCATCAAAAAATATGGCAGCGAACGCGTAGGCGTTATTCTTGGCACCAGCACCTCTGGCACGCTCGAAGCCGAGCAAGCGTTTAAACACCAAAAACAAAAGGGTCAACTACCCAAAGATTACGATTACTGTAAACAAGAAATGGGCGCACCCGCCACCTATCTCGCCAAACTCGCGGGCATTGATGGCTTGGCGATGTCGGTTTCAACCGCTTGCTCTTCTGGTGCCAAAGCCTTAATCAGTGCCGCCAACATGCTCGAAATAGGCATGCTTGATTGCGTAATTGCCGGTGGTGTAGACAGCTTATGCCGACTGACCTTAAACGGTTTTCATGCACTTGAATCACTGTCGTTTGACTTGACCAACCCTTTCAGTGCCAATCGCAGTGGCATTAATATCGGCGAAGGTGCTGCATTATTCATCATAGAAAAAGGCGATAGCGGCATAATGCTAGCAGGTTTTGGAGAATCGTCTGATGCCCACCATATGTCGGCCCCTCACCCCCAAGGTGATGGCGCGTTATCATCAATGCAACAGGCCCTTAAAACTGCCGGGCTCGCCATCAATGATATTGATTACATAAACCTGCACGGTACCGCCACACCGAAAAATGACTTAATGGAAGGCACTGCGATTAATCGTCTTGGTGGTCAAAATGTGCCATGCAGCTCAACCAAACCCTTTACAGGCCATACACTGGCCGGTGCGGGTGCCATTGAAGCGGGCATTTGTTATTTGGCGATGAGCCAATTAAATGCAGATAACCAATTGCCGCCACACCATTTTGATGACGTTTATGACGAACAAATTCCCCCGTTATCGTTAATCACTAAAAACAATCGCCAAGACTCCCCGATAAAAGCGTGTTTGTCGAACTCGTTTGCCTTTGGTGGCAGTAATGTCAGCCTGATATTGGCGAGGAACCCTAAATGAATAGCTATACCATTGAACAAGTACTGCCCCATCGCCAACCGATGATTTTAATTGACTGCTTAAGCCATTATGATGAAGAAACAGCGGTTTGCAGTGTTAAAATCACTGAGACAAGCCCATTTTTTGATACCTCAAAAAAAGCAGTGCCCAGTTATATCGGCGTAGAATACATGGCACAAGCCATTGCCGCGTTTGCTGGTGCCGATGCGTTAGACGCAGGCCTTGAAGTAGAAATAGGTTACCTGCTCGGCAGTCGAAAATATCAACCCACGACACCTTGGTTTACCCTTGGTAGCGAGCTGAACATTCACGTAAGTAGATTGTACGAAGAAGAATCGGGTTTGCGGGTTTTTCAATGCCAAATAAAACACAACGACCAAGAGTTGGTCGATGCCAAAATCAACGTTTTTCTACCTCAACGAGCTACGCCTCAAACACAACCAGAAGCTCAAACCCGAACTCAACCAAATGACGCGGAGATAAAGCCATGAACGATTCAACTCAAGCATCACGAAAAAGAGTCTTAGTCACAGGTTCTAGCAAGGGCATTGGCAAAACTGTTGCTATAACATTGGCCAAATCAGGCTTTGATATTGCCGTGCATTACCGCAGCGATGAAACCCAAGCACTGGACACCGTTGAGCAAATAAAAGCGTTGGGCGTTGAGGCATCACTGGTGCAATTTGATATCTCAAAGCGCGAAACTACCCGCGCCGTTATCGAACAAGACATGCAAACCCATGGTGTTTATTATGGCGTAATTTGTAACGCTGGCATCACCCGAGACACCGCTTTTCCGGCAATGACCGGTGAAGAATGGGACAGTGTAATAGGCACCAATCTCGATGGTTTTTACAATGTATTGCAACCCATCATTATGCCTATGGTACAGGCCAAAAAAGGCGGCAGAATTGTCACTATGTCGTCATTGTCTGGCGAAATAGGCAACCGTGGACAAGTAAACTACAGTGCGGCCAAAGCCGGCCTGATTGGCGCCACCAAAGCCCTTTCATTAGAACTGGCCAAACGTAAAATCACCGTTAACTGTGTCGCCCCGGGTTTAATTGAAACCGACATGGCGAGCGAACTAGACCTTAAAGAAATCAAAAAAATGATCCCCCTAAGACGCATGGGCAAACCCGAAGAAGTGGCGGCTACCGTTGACTTTTTAATGTCTGAAGGTGCTGCTTATATTACCCGTCAGGTGATCTCAGTTAACGGAGGAATAGCCTAATGAACGGATTAAAGCGAGTGGTGGTCACTGGTATGTCGACCATCACAGCCCTTGGCGATAACTGGAATGATTTCTCGAACAATCTTAAAAAAGGCGAAAACGCGGTTTGTTATTATAAAGATTGGGATAAATATGAAGAGCTCAACACTCGTCTAGCCGCGCCGATACTCGATTTTGAAAAACCCGCCCACTACAAACGCAAACAAGTACGTTCAATGGGCCGAGTGTCGTTAATGTCAACTGTCGCAACCGAACGAGCCTTGATACAAGCGGGTTTGCTTGGCAGTCCAGAAATTCAAGATGGTAGTACCGGTATTGCCTACGGCTCATCTATTGGCTCAACACCACCATTTAAAGCCTTTGGTAAAATGCTGCTCGACGCCGACATGACTGGCGTAACAGCCACCACTTACATTCAAATGATGGCCCACACTACGCCTGTAAATGTTGGTTTGTTTTTTGGTGTTAAGGGACGAGTGATCACCACCAGTTCTGCCTGTACATCGGGTTCACAAGGCATAGGGTATGCCTATGAAGCGATAAAATTTGGTCAACAAAAAATTATGATAGCCGGAGGCGCCGAAGAACTATGCGCCACCGAAGCCGCGGTTTTCGATACACTTTATGCCACCAGCACCCAAAACAACCAACCCAAAGGTTATCCTCGCCCTTATGACATAAAACGTGATGGTTTGGTGATTGGCGAAGGTGCAGGCACCTTGATATTAGAAGAGCTTGAACACGCCAAAGCACGTGGCGCGACCATTTACGCAGAATTGGTCGGATTTGGCACCAACTCAGACGGCCAGCACGTTACCCAGCCCACCGCACAAACCATGCAGGTAGCGATGGAACTGGCCATAAACGAAGCTAAAATTTCGCCTGCGCAAATCAAATACGTTAACGGACATGGCACGGCCACAGTCACTGGCGATTTGGCCGAATCTATTGCTACCAGCGCCACCTTTGGCAAAGATGTCATGATGAGTTCACTTAAAAGCTACCTTGGCCATACGCTTGGGGCTTGTGGTGCAATCGAAGCGTGGGCCAGCATTCAAATGATGAACAACGACTGGTATTGCCAAACAGCCAATTTAACCCACGTCGACCCTGAAATGGGTGAACTCGACTACATCATGGGTGAAGGACGTAACATGCAAAGCGAATACGTAATGACCAACAACTTCGCCTTTGGCGGCATCAATACTTCATTAATTTTTAAACGGTGGGCGTAACCTGTGATGACTCTAACAAAAAAGTTGAAACCAACCTTTACCCTATTGGCCCTAACACTATTAAGCCAACCTGCTTTTGCCGACAACGCAACAGACAGTGAAAAGCCTAAAAAAGGCAAATGGACCTTTGGTGTTGGCGTGTTTGGTGCTTCACTGCCCCACTACGCAGGTGCCGACCAATCACAAACCATCGTACTGCCCTTTCCGTACATTCGTTATAAAAGCGAAAAACTCTCTATAGACCGTTCTGGCATAGTACAAAAACTGTGGGACAGTGAATCATTCTCACTGACTTTTTCAGGTCAAGGCAGTATCAAAGTCGACAGCAAAGATAACCAAGCCCGTATCGGTATGACCGATTTAGGCTGGGTTGGGGCCATAGGGCCTGCGCTTAACTGGTACCCGAGCAAAGACAAATCATTGTTTGTTCAGGCAACCACTCGCGCGGCATTTTCGTTTGACAGTGGCATCAAAAACATTGGCTGGCAGGGTGAAACCTCGCTTAACTGGGCATCAAAAAGACGGGCATTGAGTGCGCAAAGCACTTGGCAATTTACCCTAAAAGGCCGAGTGAAATTCGCAGACTCAAAATACAACAACTACTTCTACGGTGTTGATAACCAATACATTACGCCGTCACGCAGCAGCTACACCTCTGATACGGGTTATGCTGGCACCGACATACTGGCAGGCGTAAACTTTGAAGGAGAAGGCTATCGCGCGGGTATATTCGCCCGTTACAGTAATATTAGTGGTGCAACCTTTGACGACAGCCCGCTGGTGCGTAAAGAAAATAACGGCTCAATAGGCTTTGCTTATGCTTGGTTGTTTTCGGGGAATTGATGTAGACCCTAAGGTCTGTTGATTTTTGGAGCGACATCCTCAAAACATGATATCGATTAACCTCAGTGAAACTGTTGACAAATATCAACAGCTAAGAATTCAACAAGTGTTTACGATAGTGACTAGGACTAACTCCCACCAATTTCTTGAAATAACGCCCCATGTGACTTTGATTAGCAAAACCACAGCGCAAAGCGATTTGTGACAGAGTACTTTTGGTCGTTTGACACAAGTATTTGACCTGCTCAACCCTCACCTTGGTTAAGTACTCTTGCGGGGTTTGCGCCATGTTTTCTTTAAACATTCGGCAAAAGTGATATTCGCTCAATTGAGCTAACTGTGCTAATTCTGACAAAAATATTTGGCGGTGAAAATTCGCATGAATAAAATCACAGACCTGTACTTGAATTCTCGGTGCCAAACCACCTTTAACCTTGGTCGACAACTGGCTTATTTGCTGGTTTTGCAACATAGACACCAAAATGGTGTTGGTCAGTTGTTCCATCAACAACTGATTTTCGCCAGCTTGCCAATCGACTGTCGCCATTTGATGGCGGATCATCGCCTCAAGACCAGCACTTTCAAAAAAGGTCAACTCTGGCAGGTTTAACGTTCTAGGGTCGATATCAAAAGTGGTTAATGCCAGTTGCTTTAGATACTGCTCGTCGAAATACAGATGCATCATTTGCTGTACATTGCCCACCTGCCAACGGCTTTCACAACCTTTTGGCATTAAGCAAAGTAGACCGGGCGCACCAAAGTCCGACTGCACATCCGTACGATGGGTCTCAAAGCCGCCTGCCAAATACAAACTTAAGGTGTGTTGCTTTTGATTGACGTAAACCAAATGCTCATCTTCATTTTGATAATGTGCCCACGACAATCCTGCGCTCAATGATTTTTCACGAACACAAATTTTACGCGAAAGCTCAAAACTAATCGGTTTTGCCAGGGTATCTTTCATCAATTTTGTCTTAGCATCTTCATTGTTCCAGCTTACCCGGCGCAAACCAGACACTCAATATAAGACCCGCATAAAAACCGCAATATTGTGAGAGTTTTAACAAACCTGTGACAGAAATCCGCAAACAGGTCAGTCATAATAACGTCTTAGCCATTAACAGGAATTGAGTATGACCGTCTTTTTATATCTACTGATGATATTGGTTTGGGGCGCTTCGTGGATTGCTATCAAATGGCAAGGTGGCGAAGTGCCAACCGAAGTCTCTATACTCTACCGATTTGTAATCGCCGTCGTACTGATGTTCATTCTTGGCAAAGTATTCAACAAACTACAATCGGTAAAACGCCGTGACCAAATGTATTTTGCTTTACAAGGACTTTGCCTTTTCAGCTGCAATTTTATCGCCTTTTACAATGCTACCTTTTATATTCCCAGTGGTTTGGTTGCAGTAATCATGGCAACTGTGCCAATCATCAATGCCATTCATGGCCGGTTGATTTACAAAACGCCAACCAACAGCAACTTTTGGTTAAGTGTAGTGATTGGTTTGAGCGGTATTTGTTTACTATTCGGTAGTGATTTACTTCAAACCAACTGGTCATCGAACGTGTTAATCGGTTTGATGTACGCTTTGCTCGGTTCTTGGTTTTTTTCGATGGGCAACATGGTCAGCATTCGTAACACCCGCAATAACATAGGGCCCTTTACAGCCACCAGCTATGCCATGCTTTACGGCTGCGCAGCGCTGTTGATAATGATATTGATAAAGGGGCTTGATTTTACAATCAGCACCGACTTACGCTACATCGGCAGTTTATTGTATTTAGCCGTCCCGGCATCAATCATCGGCTTTACTGCATATTTGGTATTGGTAGACAGAATTGGCGCAAACAACGCCGCCTATTTACTGGTGATCACCCCCATAGTGGCATTAATTGTATCGAGTATTTTTGAAGACTATCAGTGGACTATCTACTCCACAGTCGGGTTGACGCTTGTTGTTTTTGGTAATGTGATTAATCAGTGGAAAAAAACCGTGCTGCGTTTCTCCTCTAATCAGCGGCTTTGAATATAATCAGGTTTTTATCGACATCATTGGCAAAACCTTAAAAAGCAGCCTACAATACAACTGTATAAATAGACAGCTCAAATTATATTTAGTCTAGTGTAGACGTTAAACTCACCCATAAGCACCTAAGCCGACTAAGGCTGCCGACTAAGGTTAACCGTGCGCCCCTTGAGCAAGTCTATATTCAACCACCAATAAAATAAGTGGTGTGAACCAGACAAAATGCAAACTGGTGACTATTGGCCCTGCTTCTTCAAAAATGCCAAGAGCTGGAAGCAGCTACCCAAAAAACTCAATACGCCCAAGATGAGGCAAGCGATGAAAGTACTAAAACAAATATCTGACAAGCAAGCCCAATACTACCGCTATCAGGCGCGTGAAGATTACCTGCGACTACAAGAATCCCTATTGGATGATTTGGAACAAGTAAAAATCAAATCTAAACAAGATAGAATCAACTTTGAACAAGAGAAAACCAGATTACTCAACATTATTCGCAAAGCTGGTATTGATCCTAACGAATAACCCACGATATCAATCAACAGTAATAACCCCATCAACAACACTCACCATCATGTGATCTGGTTCTTTTGGGTCGAAGATTACAAAATGGTGCTTATCTACTGGGTAAAGCAACTTGGTCACCAGTTCATTTTTTCCTCGGCCAAAAAACATCAACTTGTCTGATTCGGCTCGCCACACAAAACGCATGACACGCGACTTTTGACCGTCACTAAATTCAACATGCGTTTCAAAAACGCTGTTGCGCCATGGCACGGTTGCCAATACCGTGGCTTTGTTGGGGGTGATTTGTAAACTCAGTGCTATTTTTTCCATCTGCTTTTTTGGATTTTGTTTAGCCAAATTAAGATACTCACCAAAAGCATTCAAATCTTTACTAATAAACGCATCAGCAAACACTTGTGCCTGCGCGTTAAGCATTTTAGCTTTGGCGCGAGTCAAACTGCTGTGTGTTAGGGCAAATACCCCCTGCTGATTTTTGGCCACAATATAGTAGTGCTCATTACGTTCAACAATTTCTAGCCCATCACTTTTTGGCAAGTTGACCAGTTTGATTTTGTTATTGAACGTTGGTAAAAGCGCGGTTTGTCTGCCCAACAAACTATTGCTTATCAAAGTAATAATTTTTTTGCGCCAGCGGTCAC
>CALKGI010000121.1 GCA_938085045.1 uncultured Alteromonadaceae bacterium | reverse complement strand
TTGAACTTAAAAGCATTGCCGATATAAAACTCACGGCAAAAAGCGACATTACATTGGATGCAAGCGGCGGGTTAACCCTCAAAGCCGCGAGTGATTTAAAGGCAAACGGGGCGAGTGTAAAAATGACAGCAACCGGCCAATTCGCCGCTAAAGGTGGGTCTGGGGCAGAATTGTCGGCCAGTGGCACAACCGTGATCAAAGGCGCATTGGTTAATATTAATTGATTTGGCAACCGTAGGGGAAGTACGCCGTGATTGCCCTTTTTGGCCCACTAACTCAGGAGATAACTATGCCGCCAGCGGCGAGGATCAGCGATTTACATTTATGTCCCAAGGTGAACCCCGGGCCAATACCCATTCCTCACATCGGTGGTTTGGTGTTAGGCCCGGGCGTGAGCACGGTAAAAATTGGCGGCATGGTGGCATCGGTAGAAGGCGATAAATGCATGTGCATCGGCCCACCTGATGCCGTCAAAAAAGGCTCTAGTACGGTCAAAATTGGTGGCAAACCTGCGGCGAGAATGCTTGATAGCACCGAACATGGTGGGCTCATTCTGCTTGGTGCATTTACGGTATGGATTGGAGGTTGATATGAGCAATGGTGATTCGTCTAATGCATTTTTAGGTCGTGGCTGGTGTTTTCCACCAAGTTTTGACTTAACCAATGGCGAAATTGAAATGGTATCGGGCGAGTGTGACATAGACCAAAGCTTGCGGATATTACTGGCGACCATGCCCGGTGAAAGGGTGATGGACCCAACCTTTGGCTGCGGCATTAAGGCGATGGTATTTGACACTATTAACGCCACTTTGGTTGCCCGAATTAAAAAACGCATCACCGATGCAGTGCTGTTTTTTGAATCTAGAGTCAACCTGCACGGCGTGACGGTTGATGAAAAAGACCAGCTAGAAGGTGTATTGCAAGTCACCCTAGACTATTCGGTGATCAGCACCAATACCCGCCGTAATTTGGTTTATCCTTTTTACATACTGGAGGGCACCGATGTCGGTTCATGAGTGTCAGGGCAGTTGGCAACAAGACCGCTGCGAGGCGGCGTTTGGCCAGTCGTATATTAATGTCGATGAATTGTCATTCGCCGACTTAATGGTGATGGGGCGAAAAATTGCCGAGCAACTGCATTATTACTCGTTAGATAACGAAGCCAGCGGCAATTGGGCCAAACTGTTTGGCGACAACGAAGTGTTGGTGATGGCATTGCTACTGCATCAAAACACCAGCCAAGTGAAATTGGCTTTTGACACCATAGGCCCGCACAACGCTCAGGCCCAATGGGACTTTGTGATACAGCAATACACTCGATTTAACGACTATTTTGTGGCACTTAAATACTCAGTGAATGATTCTGGCACCCTTTTGGCCAAAGCAATGGCGCTGCAAATAAAAACCCGTTTGGCCCATAAATTAAAAACCATCACCAGTACTTCTTATGGCCAAGGCACACAACAAAACAACGGATTTGAACCCTTTGACGCCATTTGGGAAATCGAAGAGCTGTTAGCTTCATCTCAAACTTCAACGCAAACCTCAAACCAAACCGCCTCCCAAACAACAAATTACAGCACAACGTACAGCACAACCCAAGGCCCGCCTGCTGCCGAGCAACAAAAAGCGCCGTTAAAGGGGTTATTGCCCGGGGCACTGTACAGTTTGATGCATGTTTTAGAGGGGTTAAAAGTCGATATTGCGCATTTTCTAAAAGCGTCTTTGGCCTGTGGTCAGCATCAAAGTGCCATTGGATTGTTTATGACGTTTTTACGTTTGTTCGAACAGGCACAACGGCGGATTAACCGCTTTAACCAGCGCCATTTCGATTTTTATTTTGCCGACGTATTGCACAGCGAACCCAAACCCGCCAGCCCCGACGGTGCCACTGTCGCCTTCACCCTCGAAGCAGGCCAAAGCAAACCACTAAGAGTAGCCCAAGGGGCAGAGCTGACTTGCGGAAAAAACAAGCAGGCCGATGACATCGTTTTTAACACCGAACAAGATGTGTGGGTGAGCGATGCACAAATAACCCAGGTCAAAACCCTGCACATGCAACGAGACCCAAGAATATTGCCAGAATGCCTGTTGCAGGCCGTCAACCGAATTAAATGTAACCAACTGGCTGCACAGGGCATTCCGTTGTTTGGTGCCGATAAACCCGATGCTGCGCACAGCAGCGGCATTATTGGCGAAACCGGATTTGCCATTAGCTCACCCATGTTAAACCTAGGCGAAGGTGAGCGCACAGTAGAGGTGAGCGTTGTGCTTAGCGAACCTCCCCAAGTTTATGCCCACATAAAACCGGCCAGCAATCAGGCTCAAATAAATTGCATCGACATATTCAGTGCCTATTTGCCGTTATATTGTGACGAAATCCTTGAGCCGGACAGCATCAATGAACAGTCTAAATCGATTTTTCAAATCTTGTTCGACAACAAATACCTTGATGACACAACAGCCACCAACTTGGCATTAAAGCATGTTGAACAACCGGGCGTGTTGCACCGGCTATTTTTACTGGGGCACTTAGCGCAAACCAATGATGAGCGCACGCGATTTCGTTTATTGCAGGAGATTTTTTGTCGTTACCTGCTTTGTTCCAGCGACTGGTTAAACCAAGCGGAACAACGATTGTTGGTGTTGCAAGTGGTTAAACTACAACATCAAAACGACCAAGTTGCATCGCTTGCGCAGTTGTTGCAAATGCCTAAGGCGCAGTTATTCGACCGCTTTGTTTCAAGCATGTTCAAACTGCTGGTGACCACCAAAAGTGGTTGGCAGCAAGTGAGCTGGTTTGCGATTGGTCGGCTGCCTGCAAATCACTTATCTTCAAATCACTTGTCTTCAAATAAGTTAGCTTCTAAAGACATAGGTCAATATGGTTTTAAGCTGAAGTTTTCATTATCTCCGGGCTTTGCGCCAGTTGTGCCGGTAGATACTAAGTTGCATGGCAAGCGCTGGCTCGACTGCGGTATGGCAGCGCAGCCAATACTCCAATTTGCCACAGGCGATAAGGCCCGCTTTTTTGGTTATTCGCTGTTTCAATCTCTAAATGTCGAGCGCATTGACATCGATTGCCAAGTTAAAGGGTTAACCAAGCTGCTCGTATACAACGACAAAGGTCAAGTCGACCCAAGTGTGCCTTTTATGCCCTTTGGTGCCCAACCGGGGCGCGATTCGTATTTGCTTTTTGGCGGTTTGGAGATGGCGCAAAAACCGATTTCAGCCCTAAAAGTAAACCTCTCATGGGCCGACTTGCCAATTAAAGGCGGGTTTAGTGAGTATTACAAACACTACAGCCACAACGGCAAACCCATAGATAATCACAGTTTTAGCGTTGATTTATTGCGACTGACTGAGGGCAACTGGCAGCAAACCGACACGCAGTCGACGTTGTTTTCAAGCCAAGACGGCGCACTTGAATCAAAGGTGTCATTAACATTTAAAATCAATAAACCGCTGTTTCCAGAAGGTTTGCAAAACCAACAACAAACCAAAGCCGCTGAGTTCACTTACACACCCACCCGTCACGACGGTTTTTACAAAATGAGCCTATCGAAAAGCAGCGCCTTGTTCGGTCAACAAGAGTATCCGGGCTTGCTCTCTTCAATGATGATGACAAACTCACATGAAATGATGTTACAAGCCCAGCAGGCAGCGGCAAACCCCAAAGACCCAATTCCGGCTCCGATTGACTCGGCGGCAAACATCCCCAACTTGCCCTACGTGCCGCTGTTGAGTGGGCTGACCCTAGACTACAGTTCAAGCGCCAGTTTTAGCATGGTACCTGGCGCGAAACTAGATGACAGCGAGGCCAATTATGTTGCAGGCCAGTTCATTCAAATTAGCCCGTTTGGTTTGACCTTAATGGACCCACGCCACGCGCATAAGCGCAAAGGCGGATTAACCACTTTGCTGCCCCGTTACGACTATGACGGCAACCTGCTAATTGGCATTCGTGCCAGTCAATTGCCCGCACAACTGAGCCTGTTTTTTGACATAGGTAACGACGCCGTACTGGTCGACGAACCGGGCGTGACACGCATTTGCTGGCAATTTCTCAGCGCCATTGGCTGGCAAAAACTACAAGCCAAACAGCTGGTGGGCGACACCACATTTGGTTTGCTACAGGCGGGAATTGTCACCTTTGCATTAGGCGAACACATTTTGCGCGAAAATGCTCCAAATCAAGATAAAATATTCTGGTTGTGCGCCAGTGCCAACAATCATCTTGAAAAATACGGCACCTTGAACAGTATCACGCCACATGCCGTGACAGTGATTGCCCAAAACCCTCAAGAGCAAACCCCACCAAACCCGCAAAAATGGACGCCCGTGGCCAGTATTGCTGGCATCACAGAAATTAAGGGATTGATGAGCGCAACAGGGGGGCTTGACGAAGAAACCCGTCAACAATGGTTGGTTCGAATGAGCGAACGGTTGGCACACAAGCAACGCGCACAAACCCCAAAAGACTATGAATTGTTGATTTTACAACAATTCCCAGAGGTGGCGAGGGCCAAGTGTTTTTCGCATGCTAAGTGGTTGCAGCAAACACCCGCTCCGGGGCATGTGTTGATTATTGTTCAAAGCAAAACAGCAATAAGCGACGAACTGTCAGCGCCGCCGTTAATCAGCTCTTGCGTTTTAAATGACATTCGCCGTTTTGTGCAAAAGCTGACCCCAGCCTTTGTTCAGGTCGATGTGCGAAATCCTTATTTTGAAAAAATTCAGGTCAATTGCGCCCTAACATTCAATGTTGATTGTCAGGGACAAAAAGGCACCTTGCTAGATAAACTCAACGAAGATGTTTCAAGGTTGTTGTATCCGTATGACCGTAAAAACCCGTTAAGTGGTTTTGGTTGGCAACTGTCGCTTGAAAAAATGGTAAACCTCATTGGTGCCTTTGATTACGTACAGGGGATTGGTGAGTTGTCACTATTGCGTATTTATCAGCAACACCAAAACCTGCCAAGCGATCAACAAAACCAGAACCGCGATGGCGCTTCAGATGTGCCCTATTTTTGCCGGACCAACCTAACCCAAAAGCGCAGCGACGATGGTGCCGTGCAATGGCTCAAACCCCAGTACCCTTGGAGTTTGCCGATTGCCGTTAAGCAGCACATTTTTCATATCACCAATAAAACACTTCCTGAATGTGATGTCGCCATCGGTATTAACCGATTAGAGATTGGCAACACATTCATTATCAATAGGCGATAGCAGCAATGGCGAAACTCACACGAGCAACCCTAAAAACTCTGTTTGGCGCAGGCAGTTCGCCAACCGAAGACCACTTTGGGGATCTAATCGAATCGTCGGCCAACATCCTTGACGATGCAGGCATCAACGACACCAACAAATTGGTCAGCATACATTCGAGCGAAGAAAACGACCATCAGGTGATTCAACTGCACCACGGCGAAAAAACCGCGAAACACAGCCCGACTGACTGGGACATATCGCTGCTCAAACCACTAGAGTTCGACATTGCGACCTTGCTGTTTAGAGCCGGTAACAAACAACAGTTCGACCCCCAAAACGAACAAAATAAAGGCCCCGGCGTGTTGGCATTAACCAGCCATGACAACGCCAACAAAGTGGGCATAAACAACAACTTGCCCCAGTACGAACTGGATGTTAACGGCGTGGTTAAATCGTCTGGGCGAATTGGCGAGTTGCCAGAACTGTCAGCCGAGTTGCTAGACAAAGTCAGGGCCGATGGCCAGTGGCACAGCATTTGTGGTGCCGGTAATGTCAGCCAAGGGTTTGAAGTGATGGCCAAAATCGAAGGGCAGCATAACCCTATGGTGCATGGGGTTGCGTTGTTTGTGCCAAGCGACCCAGAAGCCCGTTCGGGTATCGGCTGGTTTGGTAAAAAGAGCGCCAATCAAGACAACCAAACCCACCAAAAGGGGATTAACCTGACCCACACCGCTAAGGGAAAAAAATCACCGTTACAGTTACGTTGGCAGGTAGAAAAAGACCGAGTAGATTTACAAATTTCCAGCGTAAAACCGCTGGCCGAGGCGCCACTTATCACCTGTTATGTCACTCGGCTGTGGTTTGATGAGCACAGTACCATTGACGCTGAGCTTCAAACCCAAGCGCCAGAAAACCCCAGTGCGCAAACCGAGCCAACCGACAGCGGTGAGCAAACATGATTATTGAACCTGTTCAGACGCCGCCAGATGACGGCCCTAGCATCAAGCGGATTGATTTTGATGAAGAACCCGCCGCGTTTGACCAGCTCAAAGAAAACGGCATTGCCTACATTCAACAAATGTGTGGCGACACATGGACAGATCACAACGCTCACGACCCGGGCGTTACCATACTCGACCAGCTGTGTTTTGGTTTGACCGAATTGATGTATGACAGCGACTACCCAGTCGCCGATTATTTGGTCGACAGTGATGGCCAAATGGATTGGCCGCGGTTGGCCTTGCATGCGCCAGAACAAATACTGACCTGCCGGCCAACCACAGTGGCCGACATTCGCGAATTGTTGCTAGATGAACTCGGCGATAAGGCCGAAATAGACAACCTGTGGATAGAAGTCATGCAAAACGCGCCAGTGTTGGGCCTGTATCGCGTGGTATTGCAGTTGTCGCCTGGTGCAGCAGATAAGGTTGGCCACAATCGTTTGGCAACGGCGATAAAAACCCAAGTACTCGAATGCTGGTTAAAAGTACGCAACTTAGGCGAAGACATCGGCGATATCACCATAGTAAACAACAAGCCTTGCCGACTAAGTTGCACACTCGAAACCCTCGACGACTATACCCCCGGCTTGATTGTCGCGCAGGTTTACGATTTAACCGCCGCCTATTTAGAGCGGCCCTATGTTGCTGCGCAAGACCCGGAACAAACTTTGGTAGAAGATGTTTTTGATGGCCCGCTGCTAGAAAATGCCGGTTACTTGGCCGAGCCGCCGACCAGCGACGAACGCTTGTCGATGTCGGCGTTGCGCTCGCAGTTATTGAACATTGCCGGGGTGAGTCAGGTGCTTGAATTAGACTTAAGTGTTAAAGGACAGTCGCTCGGTCAAAATGGCCCAAAAATCCCCGGGCTGATGCTGCAACTGCCGCAAAACCAACGCCAGCTCGACAACGAAATAAAACTCAGCCGCCTTGATGCCATCGCCAGCCTCGATTTTGAAGAGATCAACAGCACCTACCAGCAATTACAGTCGCAACGAGACCCAGTATTATACAACCGCCGCCAGCTCAATCAGTTGTATCCAGAGCCTACTGGGTGTTATCGGCCCATGGCACAATATTACCCGGTGCGCCATCAGTTTCCGGCGGTTTATGGCCTTAACGAAAAAGCCCAAACCTCATTGACAGACGACAAAGCCAAAATTGCCAGAAAAGCCAAAATCAACCAAATGAACGCTTACCTGCAACTGTTTGATCAACTCATGGCCAATTTTAAAGCCAATTTGGGGTTTATCTCTACCTTGTTTTCGACCCAGCTGGGCGATAAACCCGAAGAAAAAGGCGTGCAAAGCTATCGATTTGCCGACTTCAACAACGACCGTTTAGGCCAAATATCGGCAGCGGCACTACAGGCCCATTTTGACCCGGCCTATAGCCGAAAAAATCGGGCGCTTGATCACCTTTTAGCTTTGTATGGCGAAACTTTCGACCAGCAAATACTGCGGCGATTCCCGGTTAACTCATCCCCCGAAGTTCAGCAATGGCAGTTACTAGTTAACAAAACACACTATCTTAAAAACATTGTTTTTATGACCAAAGACCGAGCGGGCGGCGTTAACTACGCGGTAGACTCTGAACGCCAACCTCAATACTTTGGTTTTGCCCAGAAACTGGCCGTGCATTTAGATATGTGCGCAGGATTTGAGTCGGCGCAAGACATCCAAAACCAGCGTGAGAATCTTCATGTTGTTGAGCATGTGCTGTTAAGGCCCATGTTAAAACAAGAGCTTAAGAAAGAATTTAAAAATGAGCTAAACAATGAGTGTCAAGATGAACAAGCAATAGCAGACCCTAGCTTTTACAACTTTCAAATCTCTATAGTGTTACCCAGTTGGACAGAACGTTGTGCCAACCCCGCTTTTCGTCATGTCACCGAACAACTGATCACCCATTTGTGTCCGGCCCATTTACAAGCCAATGTTTATTGGCTCGACTTCGACCAAATGGCGATATTCGAAAAACAATGGCGTTGCTGGCAAATGTTACGGCAGCTACTTCCTTTTGGGGCGGTGGCCGACGAGCAATTGCTGTGCGAATGCGAAATCGAACCCGAAAAACCCGATAATCAGGCGTTGAACGTAAAACAACTGTTGCAGCAATACTGGGTCGACTCTATAGAGCAGGTTGAAGGTGTAAATGACGACTAAACATCGCATCGACAGCGGCGGCATCAATTTAGTGTTTAAAGACTCGGCCTTAGCTCAAGAATTTGCGCGCCAAGGCGAAACCTTTGTAAAACAACAGCTGCTGGTGGCACTGCAAAGCGTGTTTGATGAGTTAGCCCTGCCAGACAAAGTCATTTGCATTGATAACTTAGCGTTGGAGCTTGGCGAAATACAGTGCAACGGCGATATCAATACACTAAACGCCGAACTGCAACGCCGGATGAAAGATGCCGTTAGAGCACAAATAAAACCGATGCTTGTTTCAGATGAGCCAACAGTTGAGCAAGTGCAGAGCAAACACGCACTCGGTTTAACCATAAAAAGCAAAGACTTGTCGCAGTGGCAAATGATACAGCATTACTTGCATCAAGGCTGGTTGCCCGAACGTTCAATTGAAGCTGGCACATTGGCCGAGTTGCTGTGCGAACTGAAACAAAAGCACTTAGTGGCGCTGCAAACCTTGTTGCAAAACAGCCCGCATCGCCAGCAAATACTACAAAGGCTTGAACGGCAAATGCTGCCCGCCGACTGGCGCACGTTGCGTGATCAACTGACCAATAACTTATCTTCTAATTTGCAGGCAAACCTGTCTACTACCGTTGCCTCATTGAGCCAAGGCCAGCAGCTGCCATCGGTTTTACTGCAACAAATACTGATCACCGCACTGCTCGAAGGCAAATACAACCCGCTGCACAGTCACTGGTCACATATTATCGGGCAACCTCGGCTGCTCGACACCACCATAAGATACTACGGTCGCCAGCTGAAAATTCGCCGGGTTATTGTGGCGACATTCAGCCAAATTATGCTGGGCGATACCCTTACTGTGCTCGAACCACAGGCCCATGGGTTTGTTAGGCAAATTATCGACCAACCGCAGCTGTTTCAAAGCGCATTAAACAATAGTGCCAAACGAGCAGTAGAACCGACGATAGACGACTTAAGACAGCGCTTGTGGTTATTTACTTTTGGTTATCTGTTGGTAGACAGGGGCAGTGAATTTAACCGAAAAAGCTATCTTAATAGCTTATTGCGCCAACAGGCTCGGCATCACAACATTAGCCATAACCAACTACTTACCGACCTTGCCCAAGTGGTGGCCCAAATGCCACCAACCGCTGGGTTGCAACAGCAACTGCATCAACTGTTGCAACAGCTGTTGAATCAGGGGGATGAGCAACAATCGCTGACAGCGCAAATGCGTGCAGAGCAACAAAGCGAAGAATATGAGGTTAAACAAGGCACAACAGACAAACCAAACGTCTTTATAGATCTGCTGCTCGATGCCTTATTGCGCGGCAGGGTAGAAGCCTTGCAAACACACTGGCCAATGTTAATGAAACAGCATTCTCAGTGGTTAGTCGCAGTGTTGATGGATGTTGGCCAACAATCCTTAGCACGCAAGCGAATAAGCCAAGACTTTAAACAACCCATGTTGCACGACGTGTTTGCCTTGCTGGCCCCGCAAGACAGCCCGTTTATTATCGAATTTATTGGGCAAAGTGCTGTTGTTAACTCTGCACTTGTTGATGTTGCACTGATGAAAGATAAACCGGAGCCGCAGTACGAAAGTGATACACATAAACCACCAACAATAGCGGTTGCCAACCCATTGCCAAAGTCACTGCTTGCCTACTTTTCACTGACCTACCTGATTGTTGACCGGGGCAGTGAATTCAACCGTCAAAGCTACCTTAAAAGTGTGATTAACCAACTGGCCGCGCACCACAATATGCATAAACAACAACTGTTGTTGGGGCTGCAAAATGCGTTGTCGAAAATCGCCAAGCCTACCGGAGTATTAGCATCAATGGTTTTGGTGGTTAATGGGCTTATTGAGCAACCCAAGGTGCGAGTAAATAAAGCGTCAGTAAAAGAAGAGGCTACAAAAGCGCAGCCAATAAATGCAGTGTCAGTAAAAGCGTATCAAAAGTTTCAGTATTTGAGCGATTACCTGAGCGGGACAGCCACATTAAGCAATTTACCTTCGGTATCTAAGGCGGGTTTGAGCGAGAGCTTAAAACAAATCAGCCGAACGTCGCCGTTATTATTGTTGCGCCTGTGGCGTGACATAAAGTCGGCAATACAGCGCGGCCAACTCACCTTAGAGGCATTGGCAAAACAGCTAGATGCTGAGCTGTTTATGGTGTTGTTGGCTAGTCACTTTACGTTACATGGACAAACACAAAGCCAAGCCAAAGGGTTACTCGACACCATTAAACGGCACATCGGAGGGGTGAACCGGCCATCAAGCTACTTTGCCAGAGTGCTCGGTTGTGCGTTGAACGAGCAACCTTTTGATTTTGAACAAATTCTGGTGGGGTTGTTGGGCGCTACAGTTGCTGGGTCATCGAAAGAATCAACGCAGCCAAAAGCGCAATCATTTGAACAAAAACAACAAGCATCAATTCAACAACAGTCATCAGGGCTGAGACCAAATAGCCACAACCCGCTGACAGGCAAGCACTTTGGTGTTCACTCATTTGAATCATCTGCACTTATAAAACTGGGCAATAGCAAAACGACAACAGCATATACAACAGCACAAGAACAAGAAATAGCGCCAGAGCATTTCTCGAGTGAGTCAGTATTGTACGACATCATTCAATACCTTACAACCAACGCAAAACCTGAGGCATTATCTGACCTGCAAAAATACCAGTGGCAGCAACTGATTGAACAACAGTTGAATACCTCGCCCGAACTACTGTTGCGCCAATTGCAAGCTTGCTGGCAGCAGCAAGACAGCATAGTTCGGCTAATAGCATTGCTGGGACAGCCGCTGATATTACAATTGCTAAAGGCACTGAAAAAACTGGATATGACCCGATTACTACCCAGCGCCGAGGCCGTAGCATTGGCCGTTACGCCGCTGTTGCCTAGCCAACAAGCCGCGCAAATTCAGCAACTTAAATGGCAATTTATAATTCAATACCTGTTGCAGCAAGGCCGAGCGTACAATCCCCATCAATTTATCCCTCGTTTTGCTCAGTTTTTATGGCAGTACAGCGACATTGACGCCCCAATGGCGTTTAGTCGCCAATTGCAACAGCAACTGACGCGCCAAGGATCGCCAGCCACCCAAGCATTGTTTGACTCTGTCGCGAGCATTCTGGCACGAGACACCCAACTACTGCGCCCAGCTTCCGTGTTAGATGTTAAGTCAGATACTGCGCGGGATAGGCGTTCAGTCGCGAAGCAAAAATCATCAACACAAAAGACCATCAACGAGCCGTTTCCCGAACAGGGCATAGTGATAGAAAACGCCGGGTTAGTACTGGCCGGAGCGTATTTACCGATGTTATTTAAACACCTTAATTGGTTGCAAGACGGGGTATTGAAAGACTTTGACTCCGCACAACGGGCTATTTTTTTACTGCAATATTTAGCGACCAATGAATCGAAGGCACCAGAGCACGAGTTGGTGCTTAACAAATTATTGTGCGGGGTTGAACTCGACCAACCCATTGACGTTGAGGTGGCATTAACCGACGACGAAAAATCGCTGGCCGACAATTTAGTCGCCACCATGAACAGCCATTGGGGCGTTAGTCCCAACACCAGTGTGGCCGGGTTTAAACAAACATTTTTACAGCGCAAAGGCGTGCTCGATAAAATTCAAAACAGCTGGCAGCTAAAAGTGCAGTATCAGGCCATTGATATATTGCGCACCACTAAAGACATCCCCTGGAATTACAGCTTGATCCAATTCAAATGGAGTGAAGCACCAATACACGTTACATGGGATAAAACCACGGAGCACTTATGACCTCAGATGCATTAGTCGCGAGCAATGTGGCTTGCTTAACACAAGAAATAGACTGGTTTGCGCAAGTTTTAGCGCTACGAATAAAACTGTATTTTAAACAAGAAACCGGCCACTGCCATATCAACCAGTTGGCCTCGCCTGATTTGTCTGTTCATACTGAGGCTGCTTATGCCAAAGCGGTAGAAGAGCACCAGCTGAGTAATGAACAACGGTTGATCATCATGTTGGCTTTGGCACCTGCCTTAGTACCCAACTTGCTCGATAACTTGTTTATTCGTAACCCCGAAATAGACCGACCCTACAGCGAATTTGGCGGCGTAGCGGGCAGTACACAAGGCAGTTTTATGCCCAGTGTTGAAACTGCCTTGTTTGTATTGGCGGGCGACGATTTGGCCACCCGAATAAAAGTCAGCACCTTGCTAGAGGCTGGCAGCCCCTTGCTGAGCTGCGGTATTGTTGATAAAAAAATCCATTTGCAAAAAAACGAGGGTGGACCACTAGGCGATGCCGCGATAGTGATAAACGACCATTTTCGGCAACTGTTTACCCGAGGGCAAAGCCCAAAGCTTGATCACAGCAGCAACTTTCCGGCCAAACTTATCACCACCAATCTTGACTGGGCGCATTTGGTATTAGCCAAAAAAACTGCCAACGAAGTTGATAAACTGGTGTTATGGGGCAAACACGCCGATTTAATCATGAATGACTGGGGCCTACAAAGAACCTTAAAACCCGGCTACAGAGCTTTGTTTTACGGCCCTCCGGGCACAGGTAAAACTCTAACCGCCACCTTGCTTGGCCAGCAATGCGACAGTGATGTTTATCGTATTGACTTGTCGGCTGTGGTGTCGAAATACATTGGTGAAACCGAAAAAAACCTCGAAAACCTGTTCAAGCAAGCACAAAACAAAAACTGGATTTTGTTTTTCGACGAAGCCGATGCTTTGTTCGGCAAACGTTCGAGCGGCTCAAGCTCAAACGACCGCCATTCAAACCAAGAAATCGCTTATTTATTGCAGCGCATAGAAGATTTTCCCGGCATGGTCATACTGGCCACCAACCTCAAAGCCAACGTAGACGAAGCCTTTGCAAGGCGCTTTCAATCGATGATATTTTTCCCGCTGCCCGATGAAACCCAGCGCCTAGAATTATGGCAATACAGCCTAAATGAGCGGTTGCAACCAGAGCAAACCGACAAGCTAAAAGACATAGCCAAACGCTTCGAACTGTCGGGCGGTGCCATCACTAACGTGGTGCGCTACGCCGCCCTTTGCGCGGTGCAACGTGAGAGTGATTATATTCAATATCATGATTTAGAGCAGGGGGCAGTTAAGGAGTTACGAAAAGAGGGCAAGATGGTTTAGTTGATTCAACACCGCAGCTTCCCAACAAAACAGTGAATTCCACCGAGATAGAACCGTCCCCTAAAGTGCATAATCATATGCCAGAGCGGTTAGATATCATCCAAGGACACTTCATGGCCGAATACGCCGAAGCACCAAAAAGCAACGACCCCCAATCGCGCCAAACAGGCACTGTTGCTCAAAGACAAAAGCAAACACTGCAATTTGAAGACAACCGAGCTACGGCGTTGATACAACAGCACCCTTTTGAGGTGACTCAACTTGCCAAGACTTCAAGAGCGCCTAAGGCATTAGGTTATAGAAGTTTTGGCGGTAAAAAACGCAAGGATGGCGTAAAAGGTATGAAATCTAAACAAGACAGTTTGGGCCGGGGGCGAGCATTACATGTCAGGCATATTATTCCGCATTCGGATTTACAAAATTGGATGTTGAGCGCAAGGCGAATTGGCAACGCCGCCAGTGGTGCGGGGTTAATGAGAAGGCAGATATATCAATTGCTAGTCTTTTTTGGCGAAGGGGCCGAAGCGACAAATTGGCGAAACGCCTACCTTGCATATGAAGCAGGCCCACTTAATCAAAGCTTTTTACAGGCAGATAATGACATAGTTACCCGCATATGGGGTTTGATTGAATGGCATGCAGGTAACCTTTTCTTGGGGCATGCAGGCATTAATTCGGCTATTCAGAATCGATTTGATGCTGGAAGGGGGGCTGTTCGTTATCGTGGTAACGGCTATATTAATGGCCTGCATGCTATTTGGTTTGCGGCCAACGGCTTGTTAGGATTGGCACCTACGGCTATTCAAAATACCAGAATATATTCTACCTTCTTGAGGCAGTATATTTTTGTAAGAACCGCAGAACATAATGGCAGTAGACCGCTAGTTGCAGCCACAGGCTGGGTAGGCAGAAGTGACTATATTGCGTAAGCGGGCCTACTTTTATTGACCTAGTCAATCCCGAAAACCATAAATCTCCCCGAGAAACCAAACACTTGCGAGTGTACTATCAAAAAAACACCCACCTTAGCTCAAGCCAGAGGAAGATATCATGGCCGAATATGCAGCGTCATCGCGAGAATACGACCAAACAACAGTGCCTAATGGCGTTATTGCACAGCGGCAAAAGCAGACAATGCAGTTTGAAGATAACCGTGATATGCGCCAGCCTTTGCAAAGACAAACTCAGCAGTCGGGAGATGCTGTGGGCCCTGCGGTGCAGCGTAAGTCTCAAAGTAATCTGCCTCAAGGTCTTAAATCTGGCATGGAAGCGATATCTGGCCATAACCTTGACGATGTAAATGTGCATTACAACTCGCCAAAACCAGCGGCTATTCAAGCTCATGCTTTCGCACAAGGCACCGAGATTCATTTAGGGGCAGGGCAAGAGAAACATTTACCTCATGAATTGGGGCATGTTGTTCAGCAAAAGAGTGGGGATGTTCCTGTAACTAAACAGCTTAAGGGCAAGGTTGGGATTAATGATGATCCTCGATTAGAGGCTGATGCTACTAGGTTGGGGGAGCGGGCTTTGCAGGTTACATGTGTCAGCCCAAACAACGGTGGTTTTTCCGGATTAGTTCAAAAGAAAAGTATTAGAAAGCAAAGCAGGACTGTTGAGAATAAAAGAGCCAGTGGTGGTATTAAAACAAACGTTTTTCAACGAGCTACTTGGTACGATCCGGCAACTGAGAGCTATGCAAGATATAAAAGAGGCATAAAAGTAGAAGAGGACTATTCGGACAAAGAAGCGAATAAACTGGTTACCTTGCATCAAATTGCCGACGAAATAAAATTATTAGCCGGAGGGGTAAATGTTGTCGGTCCACACATTGCTGTGTCGATTTATCATAAAAAAATGTACATTGCGATCAATGAACGCTTTGCAGGGAATCTTAAAGCTAACGGGAATAACCCCGAAGGCCAGAATAATTTACAGGCATGGTCTGAGCAAGGCGTAAAGGCTTGGTTAATTAAATATAAAAACGATGCACCATCCAATATTTTTCAATGGGTTGATTCTGTCAAGAATAATATCCTTATCATCCAGAATAAAAACACAACAAATCCAAAAGATGCGAGTGGCAGTGGTGCATGGCATGGGGAGATCGCAATAGCGGATTACTTACATAATAATTTTCAAGAGTATGAAAAAAGTGCGCCGGCCCCGGGCCTTCAAAAAGCCATTCATATTGGGGGAACACAGACCAATTGCTTTAGCTGTTTTGTTTTGCTTCATGGCCAACTGAATACCTTGAATGATACGTTAAACGACCAAGTTCAAACGGGTAACTATGATACACAAAACTCTGGAGGTCGTGTTATCACGAGTAGTTATCAACACCAATACAATAACGTAGCTAACCAGCATCAATATAAATTATTGACCGGTGGCACACACGGAGGCATATTTCCGGGTGCAAATCATTTGGGTTCTGACACAAACACATTTACTGATCATACAACGAACCCTGCATTGGATGCTGCTGGTATTAGTACAGCAGCACAAAATTCAAGATTTCATCAATCAAATGATGATTTTAAGGGGCAAGGCTATCAAATAAGATTAACAGAACAAGGTGCTGTCAATTTGGTTTCAAGAATTAAAGAGGTGCAATCCCAGATTAAAGTAATCAATGAAAAACGAGAGTCCCTAAAAAAATCATTAGGAAATGAACAAGTCCATAAGAAAAAAATAGCTGGGTTGCAGCAGCGGATGAGAGGTATTAATACTCAATTAATGCTACTTAAAAAGGATTTGAGGTACGAACAACAAAAAGTGACCGTTGATCAAAAATTCGTGCAAGATGAATTGGAAGAACCAGTACAAGAACAAAATACCGTGCCTTTTGGTCGTATCGTTATTAGTGTTGCTTTATTGGGAGCATCTGTAAGTTTGATTGTAAAGTTAGTCAATTCGCTCAGAGATATTGAACAGTAAACAACTCATTTAAAATCTTTAATCGTGTAACTGTATATTAGAAATAAATCGGATCAAAATTAGTTTATTAAAAAGAGCATGTATATTCGCCAAAGAAATTCGGGCCATATTTAGTGCCCGAGTACTATCGACTGAATGTTTCACAATAGGTGATTAGTTATATATGGTATGATAGGCCAAAGGCACTGGTGTCAGGTTCGGTTATTTTGGTCATGTTGTTTGATTTTTTAAAAGATAGCCTGTGCACTAGCCCATTCCCCCCTGAAATTTATCACCTATTATCACTTAAGCTCGCAAGATAATAAAAACAACAATAGGTTAATTGGAGAACTCAATGAGTGAAATCAAACATATCGTTTATTTAATGTTAGAAAACAGGTCGTTCGACAATTTACTGGGCTGGTTGTACGACGAAGAAAACCCGCCAAAGGTCAATATACCGGCGCAATCACCACCGACTTATGATGGGTTAAAAGAAAACACTTATTTCAATCTTGATGCTAAAGGCCACAAATTTTACGTCACCAAAGGCACAGACCATAACCTCAATGTACCAGCGCATGACCCGTTCGAAGAATTTGAACACATGAACAATCAATTATTTGGTAGCGAAACAACCCCCCTTGCCCCTGAAGCACCAACTATGGGTGGTTATTATCAAGATTTTGCTCAGTACGACTCTCACCTAAAACAGATTATGCAAACCTACACACCACAAGAGCTACCAGTGATTAATGGTTTGGCTCGTCACTTTGCTGTTTCTGACCGTTATTTTGCTTCGGTGCCTAGCCAAACTAACTGTAACAGAGCGTTTGCAGCCTGCGGTAACTCACTGGGCGTTAACGATGATAACCAGCTAGAAGCTTGGGTGAATAACCGTGATTTTAGCCTCAAACTGCCCAACTTGAGCCAACCTGAAGGCCGCCAGTTTAACCAAAAAACCTTGTGGAATGTGCTTGAAGACAACGGTAAAGATTGGATGCAATATTACAGCCATGGCAACTGGCTTGAAGATCACCTAGGTACTGAGGGTTATTCTTATACCCGCGAGCTGATGATGGAGTTGCAAGACAAATCATTCGACTCGCATTTTGATGGTATCGACACCTTTTTTGAAAAGGCTAAAGCTGGCACTTTGCCATCGGTAAGTTTTTTAGAGCCTGAATGGGGTTTGCAAAAGTTGGTGCTGGGTGTTGATGTGGGTATTAATGGTAGTGATTACCATCCACCGACAAACCTAAAATCTGGCGAAGCTTTTGTAAAAAAAGTGTATGAAGCTTTAACGTCTAATGCCGAAAGTTGGGCAAACACGCTGTTTATCATCAACTTTGATGAAAATGGCGGCACGTTCGACCATGTTCCACCGCCGTGGAATGCAACCCCGCCATGGGCGAGTGATGGCACCCCAGAGCCTAAAACCACAGAGAAAGAATTCAAATTTGACCGGTTTGGCGTGCGCGTGCCGTTAATTCTGGTGTCTCCTCAGGTGCCTCAGTCTTGTGTATTTAGGGCCGAGGGCGACACGCCTTATGATCACACTTCGGTTATTGCCACAATATTAACGATGATGGATATACCCAAAGACAAGTGGGGGCTAGGCGGCAGAACAGCTAACGCGCCAACCTTTGAGAACATACTGACCGGCAACGGCGTACGCACCGATGTGCCCACTGTTGAAGTCAATGCGCTTGGTAAAACCTCTAAAGACATCGTGGCACCGGCCAATGATATTCAGGCTCGTTTGGCCCAGCGCCTGTTAAGTACGGCCATCACTAAAAAAGGATTGAATGATGAGGCAGTTAATAAACTGGCTTTGAAACCCCTGACCGAAGCTAAGACCTCAGCGCATTTGTCGAGTATGTTGAGCAGAGCGTTAGATAAGGTTGCTAAGAGCTAGATTCTGCGGGGGTTATAGGATTATTCAAAATCTCTGACCCCCTTGGTAACCCTAAAACGTTTTCGCTAATATCGTTAGCTCAGTAATGAGTTGCTCAGTATTTTTATTGGTACTAATAAGCATATCGAAAAAACAATCTAACAATTCATCATTATCACTGTAAGAAGAAGGGTTGTTTGAATACAGAACACAAATAATCGCTCTAATCGCGCAAAATTTACTTTCTTCGATATTTGTTGAAGCGCAATGGCTATCTAAATAATGCCAACAGGCAATTCGTGCTTTTTCTAACTGTGCGTCATCGACTTGATTTTTAAGCCAAAACTTAGTTGCTATATCAATGCTTTTAATACCTACTGGCGGTATTGGCTTGGGGATTAATGCTAAGCAACCCACCATAAATAAAACGCATTTTTCATAGTCATCGCCTGTTTTTAAAATGATGTTATCAACTATTTCATCAAGGTTCATTTTTGATTATTAAATCCTATTTTGTGCAATTTAAGTCAATTCAAGTGACTGTCCTTAGTCGTTTCTTAATAAAAAGTTAAAGAAAAAAATAAAATTAAAGGACAGTCACATAATCAGAGCAAATAGTAGACAATGCCAAATCCTTAATCTAGAATTTTAGAGCGTTTACAAATTAGCCCCTAACATGGAATGTATATTATGACTCAGGCACGGAGTAGTCTCATCGATTATTTAGAAACCCCTTATTATCACGTTATCAGCCGATGCGTTCGTCGCGCGTTTTTATGTGGCGAAGATGAACTCACTGGCGAGAGCTTTGA
>CALKGI010000120.1 GCA_938085045.1 uncultured Alteromonadaceae bacterium | reverse complement strand
GCGTTATGTTTCAAGCGAGGTTAGCTTAGAACCTTTAGAGTCAAGTGACGGCCAGATTGTTGCCAAGTTTGAATTGGCATTGAATGTTGTGCAAAGCGACGATGGTTTATCGTTTAATTTTGATTACAACACCGACTTGTTTGACCGACAAACTATTGAACGAATGGGCAGTCACTTTGTGTGTTTGTTGGCTGGCATTGTTGCAAAGCCGTCTGCAAACATTGATGTTTTGCCAATGCTCAGCCCGCAAGAGCGATACCATTTAATACATACGCTCAACCAAACCCAAGTGGATTATAACCAAGAGCAACTTATTCATGAGATGTTTGAACAACAGGTGTTGCGCACACCTGATAATCCCGCGCTTTTATTCGAAGGACAGTCACTTAGTTACTGCCAACTCAATCAAAAAGCCAACCAACTCGCGCATCATTTGCGCTCAAAAGGTGTTAAACCAGATGATTTAGTTGGGCTTTGTGTAGAGCGTTCGTTTGACATGGTCATTGGCATACTAGGCATTCTTAAAGCGGGTGGGGCATACGTGCCATTTGACCCAGATTATCCGCAAAGCCGTTCAGACTATATGGTAAAAGACAGCGGCATTGAGTTGATGGTAACGCATGAAACGTTAGCGGGTTTGGTTGAGGGTAATGTTGACAATTTACCAAAACTAGCCAGTCAAAACCCCAATAACCGGGCTTATGTGATTTACACCTCAGGTTCGACCGGAAACCCCAAGGGCGTTGAGGTTGAGCACGGAAACTTGACCTGTCGACTACACGGTTTTCATCAGTTATTGGCCTTAGGTAGTGGCGATAGTGTGCCTGCCATTGCCTCTTTTGCTTTTGATATTTCACTTGCTGAATTGATGTACCCTTTGATATGCGGTGCACAGGTTTTATTGTTGCCAACGACCACTATTAAAGACGTGGCGTTGTTGGCCAAAACGCTGGCGGGCAGCACTTTTATACATATGGTGCCGAGTTTGGCACAGGTGTGGCTTGAGCAAATCAACCCGGCAGATTACTTACAGCTTAAACTGTTTGCCACCGGCGGCGATGCGGTACCTGCATCGTTGGTGACCTCACTTGGCGCAACGCTTCAAAATACCCGCATTTTGCAATTTTATGGCCCAACAGAAACCACTTTAATTGCCACTTGCCATAGTGATGCGGCGTCTATGCCGTCGTCTTTGGGTAAGGTCATTGATAATACTCAGCTGTATATTCTTGGTAGCAATGATGAGTTGGTGCCATATGGTGCCGTGGGGCAATTGCATATTGGCGGCCCGACAGTCACTAGGGGTTACCTCAACCGACCAGACCTGACTGAGCAGTCTTTTATCACATGCCCTTTTATGGGTGATGGCGAGTCGAACCAACGTATTTATCGTACAGGGGATTTGGTGCGATATCTGGCTGATGGCAATCTGGCATTTATGGGCCGGGCCGACTCGCAGGTTAAAATCCGTGGGTTTAGAATTGAGTTGGGTGAAGTTGAACATCAACTCAATGATTGTGAAGGCGTGGCTTCGGCATTGGTTTTGGCCCGTGAAGACAAACCCGGACACAAACGTTTGGTTGGTTATGTCGTTGCACAAAATGGCAAAACCATTCAAAGAGATGTGGTAAGGGCGCAATTGCTGGCCAATATGCCTGAATATATGGTGCCCTCGGCATTTGTGGTGCTTGAGCAATGGCCACTGTCGGCCAACGACAAGATTGACCGTAAAGCGTTGCCCGCACCAGAGGCTGCGATGTTGAGTGATGATTATGTCGCACCTGCAACAGATAATGAACGGTTAATAGTAGAAATTTGGGCGCAGCTACTGGAATTAGACGTTAACAAACTGAGCGTAACAGCTAACTTTTTTGAACTCGGTGGTCATTCGTTACTAATCACCCGCATGTTACATAAAATTGCTGAGCAGCTTGATGTGTATTTAAGTGTGAAAAGTGTTTTTGCAGGGCCAACTGTTCGGTTGATGGCAGCGGCTTTACAAAATAGTAAAACGGGTTTGACGCACGTTGACAGTGATGGCAGCCCGCAAGTACTGTCTTACTCGCAATATCGTGTGTGGTTTGTAGAACAACTTAAAGACAATACCAATGAGCATAATATGCCCTCGGCCATGCGCATAAAAGGGGCGTTGAATGTATCAGCCTTTGAAGCGGCGCTACAATTTTTGGTCAACCGGCACGAGATATTAAGAACACGATTTGTGGTGGTTGATGGTGAGCCTGTGCAAATTGTTGAGCCTAGTGTTGAGTTTAAGCTTAAATATGAAGGCTCGAACAGTAGTGATTTAGGTGATGCGCATGATACCCAAATATTCAAACTCGATGCCTTGCCGTTGATGTCTTGTTTGTTGATTAAGCAAGACGAAAACGACTACTTGTTGCATATCAATCAGCACCATATTATTTCAGACGGTTGGTCACATCAGCTGTTTTTTCAAGAGCTTGGCGTGATTTATCAGGCGCTTTGCTCAAAACACGCACCTCAGTTAGTAGACTTGCCTTTTACGTATTCAGATTACGCCAGATGGCAATCAAACTGGTTGAAATCAACAGAGGCTAACCAGCAACTGAGCTTCTGGACAGATTACCTTGATGGCTGTAATGAGTTACTGACTTTGCCGATTCAGTCGGGCACAACGTTTGAACCTGAGTCATCGCAAGGTCAGGTTGAAACTACGCTTGAATTATCCGTTGTGACGCGGTTAAAAAGCATCGCTCAGCAACATCAGGGCAGTTTGTTTAATGTGTTGCAAAGTGCCTTTGCGCTGTTATTGGCAAGGCTGTCGGGTCAGTATGATTTAACGATGGGCATTCCGGTGACCGGACGCCATATTTACGGCACCCAAAATATGTTAGGTATGTTTCTCAATAACTTACCAGTGAGACATCAAGTCGATTTAGACGCCACTTTCACAGAATATCTAAGCGGGCAAATCGACAATATGGCCCAAGTGCTATCTAATCAAGACCTGCCGCTTGAGCGGATACTTGAATTGGTCGACAGTGCTGGCAGCACCGATAATACGCCGTTGTTTCAAGTGTTATTTAACATGCTGAGCCTGCCCAGTGACCATGAAAGTGAAGGCGAAGGTGGCGATGAAAGTGGCGATGAAAGTAAAGGCAAGCTAGACATTTCTAACGCAAAAACGGCAGATATTCAAAGTAAATTCGACTTAACCCTTTATGTTACTGATGCCGCTCTGGGCGTTGAATTTCATTGTAGTTATAACAAAGATAAATTTACTCATGAGTCGATGAGCACAGTAATGGCGCAATATGTGTCGTTGCTCAATCAGATTGCGGACAATATTGAGTTGCCTTGTGGCGCGTTTTCGCTAGCGCAAGATGCATTTGTGCATGAAGAGCTGCCAATTTACTGGCCAGGTGCGGTGACCGACTTATTTAGGCAACAAGCATTGGATAACCCGCATTCAATCGCGATTGTCGATGAGTTTGGTGATTGGTCGTATCAAGCGATATTGAATCTGAGCAATAGGCTGTCTGTTCAGTTAGTAGAACAAGGTGTTGGCCAAGGTGATGTTGTTGCGATTGTTGCTGACAGGCAAGCTTCTGTCGTCGTGGCAACCATGGCTGTTTTACAGTGCTCCGGCGTGTATAGCATGATCATGCCTGATTATCCGCAAACTCGCATTGACCAACAAATAGACATCATGAAACCTGTTGTTGTGTTGTCTTGTGTTGATGTTGACATGAGTGAACCTACACGAACCGTGGCATTTGAATCAGTTGAAATTATACCAGAGCAAGCTGCCTGTATAACTTTTACCTCGGGTTCGACAGGTGTGCCTAAGGCTGTAGTTGGCAAACATCGAGGTTTAAGTGGTTACTTGGCGTGGCTACCTCAGCAAATGTCGATTGGTAGCAATGACAGGTTTAGCCTTTTGTCGGGTTTGGCGCACGATCCGCTGCAACGAGATATGTTTGGTGCGCTGTGTTTAGGGGCAACTTTGGTGGTGCCAAATGCTGCTGATTTTGCGGCGTTAACACTGGCTGATTGGATGGTAGAGCAACAGATAAGCGTAGCTCACTTGACTCCTGCCATGGCCGAGGTGCTGTGTTTGGATGCTGAAGTGAGTTTTACCAGTTTGCGAGTGGCTTTTTTAACTGGCGAAAAACTGCTGAAACAGACCGCCTTAGCGCTGCAAAACCTCAACGAAAACATGCGTATTTTTAACTGTTATGGCGCAACCGAAACCCAAAGAGCGCTCACTTATTACGAATTCAAAGCAGACGTTGATGTAACGAACACAATACCGTTGGCTCGTCAGTCGCGCGATACTCGTTTACGCATACTTAACCCACAAGGCATGGAATGCGCAATAGGCGAAGTCGGCCAGATATGCATTGAGAGTGGCCATATTGCCAAAGGTTATTTAAATGGTGATGAATTAACCAAGCAGCGCTTTGAACGTAATCGTTATCACACAGGCGATATGGGAGTTTATCAGGATGAATTACGAGTTAAGCCGCTAGGGCGTGACGACAACCAAGTTAGCCTACGGGGTTATCGAATTGAATTGGGTGATA
>CALKGI010000119.1 GCA_938085045.1 uncultured Alteromonadaceae bacterium | reverse complement strand
GGCATACCGGTTGACCCTGACGTATAGATGACATAAGCCAGATTATCTGGTGTCAAAGTGGTATGAGGTGCCTTTGTCGATTGTTGCTGATAAATATCGTCATGGTCGACAAATAAAACATCACATTGTGATGCTTGCGCTAGCTGATGAGTATTATTAAATGCGAATGTGCTCAACAGCAATTGGCTGCCACTGTTTTGTAACATGTAATCGATACGGCTTGGTGGCAAGGCAGGGTCTATAGGCAAATAGGCACCACCAGCTTTTAACACAGCCAACGATGCAATCGCGAAGGTTATGCCGGGTTTGAGGCACAAACTAATGACAACCTCAGCACCAACGCCTTTAGCGACCAGCAAATTGGCCAACTGGTTTGCCTGTTGCTCTAGTGCCAAATAAGTCAGTGATACAGCGCCCTCATTAAGCGCTATCGAATCAGGGTATTGCGCTGCCATTGCTGCAACTCGTTGATGAGTTAACAACTTCGATTCGTTCTTCACCACGTTCTTACTATTGGCGTTAAAAAGCATTTGAGCATGAGTATTGTCATTCTCTGCCAATAAAGCATGCAGTGGTTTTTGTGGCTGTTCGGTGATCATTTTGAGCCACAATTTAAAGTAATCAGCCATTCGGGTAATGGTGGTCTTGTCGAACAAATCACTGTTGTAATTAAATTCAACAAACATTCCATCTTTGGTGTCTTCAATGGCCAAAGTTATGTCGAATTTGGCCGACCCCGCAGCCAAATCTTTAATATCTCTGCGCGTGAACTCCAACCCCCCCTCAGGTTTTTCCATCGGTAGTGTTTTGAGCATTGAAAACATCACCTGAAAAACCGGGCTATGCCCCATGCTGCGCTGTGGTTGAATGGCTTCAACCAAATGCTCAAAAGGAATATGCTGATGAGCCATATCGTTAAGGGTGTTTTGTTTAATCTGTTGCAAAATTTCGCTGTATGAATGGCCAAAATCCACCGCATTTCTTAGCGCTAGAGTATTGAGAAACATGCCAACGACTTTTTCTAATTCAGGCTGACTGCGACCTGCTACAGGAGTGCCAATGCAAACCTCTTTTTGCGCACAAAATTGTGCCAGTAGAATGTTATAAACACTCAAGTAGGTGATAAAAGGCGTTACTTGTTGATTTTCACTCAGCTTTTGCACAGCATTATAAAGCGGCTTGTCGAGCGTAAACATCACGCTGTCGCCGTTAAAGCTCTGCTTGGCAGGACGAGGCCGGTCAATCGGTAAACTCAGCAATGGCGCGATGCCATCGAGTCTGTCTTGCCAATAGTTCACGCTCTTAGTACTGTCTTCGTTCGCTATCTGCTCATTTTGCCAATTGGCATAATCTCGGTATCTCACCAACATTGGTGTGGTATCTAGTGGTAACCCTTTTACCAGCGCGTCATAGTTTTCTAGCAATTGGTTAATCAACACAGTAACAGACCAACCATCACACACAATGTGATGAATATTAATCAGTAAAACATGATGTTCATCAGCCACTTGCAGCAACTTTGCTCTGACCAATGGCCCCTTGGCTAAATCGAAAACAAAGTCTCTTTCAACAGCCAATCGTCGTTCGACTTCTGCGGGGGTGGCGCTTTGGGTTTGTAGTGAAAACAACGCGTCTTGTTCGTCTACAATCTCATCTAACAAGCTCTGACACAGCTCGCCATTCATTTGGTGATAGCGCGAGCGCAACGCTTCGTGTTTATTAACCAAAGACATCCAAGCCGACTCAATGGCCGCTTGTTCTAAACGGCCCTCAATGTCGATGACATATATCATGTTGTAAGCTTTGCTAACCTGCGCCTGCTGGCACACAAACCACAAGCGTTGCTGAGCAAAAGACAGCGGAATCATTTCGCCGTCAAAGCGTTTTATTGGTGCCTGTATAAAGGTAGCCTCTGGCTTAAAGCTGTCGACCAGTTTGGCCAGTTGTTTAATGGTGGGGTTTTCAAACAATTCTCTTATTTGTAAATCACTGCCAAACAAGCGGTTTATACGCGATATTAACGAAGTGGCGATTAACGAATGGCCACCGCTGGCGAAGAAATTACTGTTAATGCACGGATTTGTGACCACCAGAATCTCTGACCATATCGCCGCTACGCCCATTTCGGTTTGAGTTGTCGGTGGTACGTTGTTTACCGCAGTTAACTCATCTGCTACGCCCGGCTCAGGCAAGCTTAAGCGGTCAATTTTACCATTGTTGGTTAATGGCATACTGCCTAACAATACAAAAACCGAAGGCACCATATAACTTGGCAAGTCGCCCTCAAGTGTTTGTTTTAATGATTCAATAAAGTCATTAGGCAGTGCCTTGCTATCGGCAGCTACGTAGGCCACTAATCGAATACCAGTATCGCCGTCTTTTGCCAAAACGGCAGCTTCATTCACTCGCTCAATCGAGGCCAGTGCATGCTCAATTTCGCCCAATTCAATACGAAAGCCGCGAACTTTAACTTGAGCATCGGCACGGCCCATAAAGGCCAAATTACCGCAGGGCAACCAACGCACCAAATCACCGGTGCGATATAGTCGTTCATTGTTAATAGATGGACAAACAATAAACCGTTCAACTGTCATCTGTTCACGATTCAAATAACCCCGCGTCACGCCCGCGCCGCCAAGGCACAGTTCACCAATGCAACCGCGAGGTTGCAATTGGCCATTTTCATTCAAAATATACGCTTTGGTGTTATCAATGGGCTTGCCGATACTGGGGGCTTCAGTTAAGTTGGCGTCGATTTTCATCACCGTTGAATAGGTGGTGTCTTCAGATGGCCCATACAGGTTTACTACCTGTACTTGTGGTTTGTATTGGTAAATCTGCTCGACCAAAGATTTCTTTAACGCCTCTCCTGCCAAATTGATCACTTCAACTGAATCAGGCACGCATTGTTGTTCAACTAGCGCTTCAATGCCCGAGGGCACAGTATTAATTAACGTCAGCCCCGGGTGGGTAAATTCACTGCTTGTCAGCGCCAAAATATTGTCTACAATCACCGCGCAATGCCCCGCAGACAAAGGCACAAAGAGCTCAAATATCGACAAATCAAAATTCAATGAAGTGCTGGCCAAAACACAACTTAATTGCTTGGCAGAAAAGTAATTGGTTGCCCAATTAATCAGGCTTTGGGTATTTTGATGTTCAATCATTACCCCTTTGGGTTGGCCCGTAGAACCTGAGGTATAAATCACATAAGCCAAATCTTGCGCTTTGACAGACGTAGAAGGATTAGCTGTTGAATAGCCTTGCAGTGTTTGTTGCAAGGCTTCGCTATCTAACAAAACTGCACTTAGATTATCGCCGGTTACGTTATCTTCGAACGCCTGCTCAGTTAGCAACAAGTCGATACTACTGTCTTTAACAATATAATCTAAGCGACTTTGCGGATAAGCCGGGTCCATTGGCACATATGCCCCGCCCGCTTTCAAAATGGCCAACAAGCCAACGACCATCTCGATTGAGCGTCCGGCACTAATGCCAACCAAAGTCTGCTTAGTTACGCCTTGCTCAATCAGGTAATGGGCCAATCGGTTGGCTTTTTCGTTTAACGATTGATAGTCAACCTGCACGTCGCGGCACACAAGCGCAATACTGCCAGGGGTTTGTGTCACCTGTTGTTCAAACAACTGATGAATACACTGGTCTTTGCGATAACTCACCGTTGTTTGGTTGAATACTTCCAATTGTTGAGTCAGCTCATTGCCTGTAAGTAAATCGGCTTTGAACACATCTTGATCAGGAGCTTTTAACACGGATTCAAGCAGCTGGTCGAAATTGCCAGCCATTTGTTTAATGGTCGACTCATCAAACAAGGCAGTATTATAATTCCACTGCAACTCCAGTCCCTGCTGGCGCTTACTTTCACCAACAGTCAGGGTTATATCGTACTTAGCAACACGGCTTGGCTGGTTAATTTCGCTCAAACCAAGGCCGGGTAATTCAAGGTTGTTCTGTTGATTGTTTTGCAACACCAACATCACCTGAAACAGCGGGCTAACGCTCAAATTACGTATCGATTGCAGTTTTTCAACCACCTTTTCAAACGGCACCTGTTGATGTCCATAAGCCCCCAGCAAGGTCTTTTTACTTTGTTGCAAAACATCATTAAAGGTTGGGTTATTCGACAAGTCGCTGCGTAGTACCAAATTATTGACAAAAAAGCCGATTAAAGGCGCAACTTCGCTCTGCTCGCGATTGGCAATTGGGCTGCCAATTACGATATCAGTTTCATTGCTATACCGGGCTAACAACACAGAAAATACCGCGTGTAATCCCATAAACAAGGTTACCCCACTGTCTTGGCAGTGCTTCTTAAGGTTTTGACTGATACCTGAGTTAACGGTACATTGATAGGTATCGCCAACATAACCTTGTATCGGCGGGCGGGCATAATCTAACGGCAAGTTGTGCACCACCGGTAAATTGGCCAATCGCTTGGTCCAATAGCCCAATTGTTTATCGAGGATTTCGCCACGCAACCAATTGCGCTGCCAATGGGCATAATCTGAATATTGCACTGCCAACGGCGCTAACGTGTGGTTTTTACCTTGCGCAAAAGCATCATATAACGCGCTGAACTCATTAACGAAAACCCCTGTCGACCAACCGTCAGAGGCAACATGGTGCATGGTCACAAGCAACACATGTTCGTTATCACCCAGCTTCAATACAGCGGCTGCGAGCATAAAGTCACAACTCAAATCGAATATACGGCCCGACTCTTGTTCGATGTACTGCGCCATTTGAACCGATTGGGCATCGCCCGGCAAAGCAGACAACCCAGACAAATCGGTTAACGTAACCTCAAACTCGGCAACGTCGCGCATTCTTTGTATTGGTTGGTCATTATCGTCTTCAATAAAGTAAGTCCGCAGGCTCTGCTGGCGCTCAAGAACACCCCTTAAAGCATTTTGTAACGCAGCAAAATTTAACTCACCCGATAGTTTAAACGCATACGGTATATTGTAGTGACTGCCGGGGCCGTCGATTTTGTCGAGCAACCACATACGCTGCTGAGCAAACGACAGTGGCAGTTCTTCACCAGCGGCAATATTGGCTTTTACAATCAATGGCACGGTCTGATTGGTCGACGTTTTTTTGGCCAAACGTTGTTTTAACAGCGCTCTTTTTGCTGCTAAAGCTGCGCTTTTATCTTCTACAGAATCCATTATTGTGACCCTTCTTCTTCTGCCATTGTTTCTAGGTAGCGGTCTAGTTCAGCTTCATTGAGATCTTCAACTGCCAACTCTCCCGAGGACAACTTTTTAATCAATACCAAGTCTTCAATGGTGTCGCTCAAGCCTTTGGCTGTGGGTATTTCGAAGATAATTTGCAACGCCAAGGTCAAACCAAAGTGTTGATTTATCTCGGTAATAAGACGAGTTGCCAACAACGAATGGCCACCCAGCATGAAAAAGTCGTCGTTAAGACCGACTTTCTCTACGCATAAAAGGTCTTTGTAGATAGCACAAACGGCTTGTTCAACCTCAGTGCTCGGCGCTTCATAATCATCTTGAAACAGCGACATATCGGCTTTTGGCAAGGCTTTTCTGTCGAGTTTGCCATTGCTGGTAAGCGGTAAAGTGACCAATAACACAAACGCAGAAGGTATAGAATGCGCAGGTAAATCTTGCTTGAGCGATTGCTGTAGCCCTTCGATAAAGTCATTGCGCTTACTCATATTTTTCGAATCTGTGGCGCTAAGGTCTCCGGCTTTATCGGTCACTACATAAGCGACCAAGCGTTTGTCGCCAGATTCGCTTTGTTTTGCCAACACTGCGGTATCGATAATATCGGGGTGATTTGACAATACATGCTCAACCTCGCCCAGCTCAATTCTAAAGCCACGTATTTTGACTTGATTGTCGGTGCGACCGATGAATTCAAGATTGCCCTGGGGCAACCAGCGGACCAAATCGCCGGTGCGATATAGACGCTTGCTGCTATCAAAGGAGCTGGCAAAAGAGTTGGTTAAAAATGCCTCTGCGGTTTGTTCCGGACGGTTCAAATAACCACGGCCAACACCCGCACCACTGGTGTACAACTCACCTACGCAACCTGTTGGCAACAGGGCTTGTTGGTTATTCATAACATAAACACAACTGTTGGTGAGCGCACGGCCCAAAGGCACTGAACTCAACACATTAATGTCTCGTGGCACCGAATAAGCGGTAGTGAAAACGGTGTTTTCTGTCGGACCATAACCATTGATCACCACGACATTTTCAAGCGCTTTGTAAACACGTTGTACAGCATGAGGGCTCACCACATCGCCACCCGCCATGACTTGCTGTAAAAACGGTGCGTTAGGTACCTCATTACTCCACAGTTCAAACACACCAGCACTTAGCCACAGAGTATTCACCTGATGCTCGATAATGTGTTCGTTGATTTTGGCAATGTCAGACTTCTCTTCACCGTAAAGAGCAATTTTGCCGCCGTTAAGCAAAGTGTTCCACACCTCAAGGGTCATCGCATCGAACGAAATCGATGAATGATGCAACATGACAGTATCGCTATTGAAGTTGGCGAAATCCCCAGTTGCTAAACGAATCACATTGCGGTGTTCAATCATTGCGCCTTTTGGCTGACCGGTCGAACCCGAGGTATAAGTGATATACGCCAGATGTGACGGCGATACCTGCACTTGTGGGTTGACCGTGGGGTAGTCGCCAAATACATCGCTTTGGGTTAACACACCATCAAGCACAACCGCTTTTTGTTGTATCGTTTCAGGCAGCTTGGCAAGCAATTTTTGCTGAGTAAATATGCTCGTTACGCCGCTGTCTTGCACCATATATAACAAGCGTTCTTGTGGCAGTTTAGGGTCTATCGTCGCATACGCACCACCCGCTTTAAGCACACCTAACAAGGCTACAACCATTTCAAGCGAACGTTCGACGCACAAACCAACAACAACGTCAGGTCCTACGCCCTGCTCAATCAAATAATGAGCAACTTGATTGGCTCGTTCGTTCAATTGTTGGTAACTCAAAGCCTGCTGACCAAGTACAAGGGCAATCGCTTGCGGGTTGTTTTGTATGTTTGATTCAAACACATGATGAATACATCGGTGAATGTCGGCATCATTTTTAGTATTGGTATTGTACAGCTCAATTTGTTGATTAAGCTCACGCTCAGTCAGCATGTTTGCCGCCAATGCTTTTTGTTGCGGCGCTTCAAGCAACGAGTCAAGCATCACTGCAAAATGACTGGCCATGCGCGCTATGGTGTGCGCTTCAAACAAATCGGTATTGTATTCCCAGCGCAATGATAACCCTTGTTCTGTTTCGCTAACTCTTAGGGTTAAATCGAACTTGGCAACGCCCGCTTCGTGCGCTAGTGGGCTAATAGCCAAGTCTGGCAAATCAAGTGGGGCTTCTTCATTGTTTTGTAAATCAAGCAACACCTGAAACAATGGGCTGTGACTTGTATTTCGTTCAGGTTGTAGTTTTTCAACCAATTGCTCAAATGGCACCTGTTGATGGGCATAACCACCGAGCAATACCTGTTTGCTTTGCTCAAGCAACTCGCTAAATGTCGGGTTGTTTGATAAATCGCTGCGTAGCACCAAGGTATTGACAAAGAAACCAATTAACGGTGCCACTTCAACCTGTTCGCGGTTGGCGATTGGGCTACCAATCACAATATCGGTTTCGTTAGAGTAACGGGCCAATAACGCTGAAAATGCCGCGTGTAATCCCATAAACAAGGTGGCCTTATGACGCTTACACAAAGCATTGAGCGAGTCACTGCTGGTTTGGCCAATCTCACTATAATGCGCACCACCAACGTAGGTTTGCATCACTGGGCGAACCTTATCTAAAGGTATACTGTGAACCACTGGCATATCGGCCAACTGCGCCGTCCAGTAATCAAGATGCTGATCTAATACCTCACCTTGCAACCAATCGCGCTGCCAAAGGGCATAGTCGGCATATTGAATAGCCAGCGGTGCCAATGGATTTTCAAGTCCTTGGGTATAAGCCCCATACAAAGCTTTGAATTCATTGATGAGTATCGACATCGACCAGCCGTCTGACGCGATGTGATGCATGTTCACCAATAACACATGTTCGGTGTCGCTGAGTTTCAACAGCTGTACCCTAAGCATTAAGTCGGTGTATAAATCAAACGTCAATCCGGCATCACGTTTGGCATGTGATGTGACTTTTACGGCTTGCTCGTCGCTTGAAAGGTTAGATAAATCAACCAAAGGCACATCAAACTCAACCGCTTGAGTAATAACCTGAATTGACTGTCCGGTTAAATCTTCAATAAAATGCGTACGCAAGCTTTGATGACGTTCAATTATGCTAGTAAATGAACGTTGCAGAGCATCAATATTTAATTGACCCGACAACCTTAAACCACCCGACATATTGTAGTGCGCACTACCGCCGCCCATTTTGTCTAATACCCACAAACGTTGCTGAGCATATGAAGTCAGTAGCGTGTCATCTGCTGATGCACGGTTTATTGGTGGCCGAACAGTCTCATTATTAAGCAGTTTCGGGGTCAACAATTCGATAGTTTGGTACGAGAACAACGTCTTTAACGTTAAATCAAGGTCAAGCTGCTGATTGATTTGGCCAATCATGCGGGTTGCCAACAATGAGTGACCACCGAGTTCGAAGAAGTTGTCGGTGATGCCGACTTTTTCAAGCCCCAAAACCTGCTGCCAAATGTCGCACAGTGCAGTTTCAAGCTCACTCGTAGGTGCCACATATTGCGCTTGGTGTTGTGACATATCAGGGTCTGGTAACGCTTTTGTGTCGACTTTGCCATTATTCGTTAATGGTAAATGGGCTAACAATACAAATACGTTCGGCACCATATACTCTGGCAAAGTTTGTTTAAGCTCTTGCTGTAATGACGCAATATAATCACGGCGTAACTGAGCAGTTTGCTCATCTTGTATTTCAAACTCACCTGCTTGTTCTGTCGCGACATAAGCCACCAGCTGTTGGTCATCTTTACTGGTTTTAACCAAAACTTGCGCATCGGTAACCGATTCGCAACCGACCAGTTGACGGGTTATCTCATCGAGTTCAATTCTGTAACCTCTGATTTTAACCTGATGGTCAACACGACCGACAAACTCAAGATTACCGTCTGCCATCCAGCGCACTAAGTCACCAGTTTTATACAACTTGCTATGTGCTACATCATCAAAAGGATTATCGATAAAACTCTGCGCCGTTTGTTCTGGCTGGTTTAAGTAACCCCGGGCCAAACCAGCACCACCAATATGCAACTCGCCTGTTACGCCAATTGGGCTCAACGATTGTTGATTTAACACATAAGCGGTTCTGCCGGCATTTGCTCGACCAATCAGAATGCGCTCATCCGAGCCGTCTTTGTCAAACTCATAACAACAGCTGGTAATAACCGTTTCTGTAGGACCATAGGCATTAAAAAGGCGACACTGTGAAGGCAACGCACGCCACAGTTTCACTATCTCGGTGTTTAACTGCTCGCCACCCAATATAAGTGCTTTAAAGTTCAATTCGCCAAAATAACGGTGACTCAACGCTTTGTTATACAATAATTCGAGGCAATAACTCGGTGGTATATCAATAACGTTAAGGTTGTTGTCTGAGCAATACTGATAAAAACCTTTGGTATCCCATAGTTTTTCAGGACGCACATACAAGCTGGCACCACAGGTTAATGCAGCAAAAATTTGCTCTTGGGCAGCATCAAAATTAATGGTGGCAAACTGTAATACGCGATCAGACGCCTCAAGGTTATAAGTCTCATGACAGCTGCTGATATGAAATGAAAGTTGACCATGTTCAATCATCACGCCTTTAGGTTGCCCAGTTGAACCTGAGGTGTAAATCACGTAAGCCAAATCGTTTGCCGTTAAGCCAGTTTGTGGCAATGAAACATTTTGTGTTGCATAACAGCTCAGCTGTTCATTCAAATCAGCATCGTCTAAACACACCGCTTGCGCGTCATTAACAGGGCCGTTTTGCAGTAAATGTGACTGGGTTAATACAGTTTCTAGATTGGCGTCGCTCAGCATATGTTGCAAACGGGCTTTGGGGTACTGTGGGTCTAACGGTACGTAGGCACCACCAGCTTTTAGTACAGCGACAATGCAAATAATCATTTCAAGTGAACGCTCGACACAAATACCGACCATCGAACCCGGGGTGATATGCCTGTTTTCAATCAGGTAGCAAGCCAGTTGGTTAGCCTTGGCATTAAGTTCACCATAGTTAAGCTGTTGGCCTTCAAATACGACTGCAACGGCATCTGGGTTGTTGGCCACTTGAGCTTCGAACAACTGATGAATGCACTGATTTTGCTCAGCATTGATTGTGAGGTCGTTCCACAAACTCATTTGTTGCTCAACTTGTGCTGCTGGCAGCATGTTCACACCAAAAACGCTCTGCTGCGGCGTTTTGAGCAACGAGTTAAGCAGTACGTCAAATTGACCGGCCATACGGGAGATGGTATCAGCCCTAAACAAGTCGGTATTGTATTCCCAGCCCAGTAACAGGCCATCGTCTGATTCAGTCACTTTAAGCGACAAATCGTATTTGGCGACAACCGACTGGTCGTCAATTTGGCTAAGCGTGATCCCCGGCAATTCAAAGGTGCCGGTTTCTAAGTTTCGCAAATCTAACATCACTTGGAATAACGGACTATGCGCCATACTGCGTTGTGGCTGAAGCTTTTCAACAATCTGCTCAAAAGGTACCTGTTGATGGGCATAAGCATCTAGCGCTGTGCCTTTGCTTTGGCGCAGTAAATCATTAAAGGTAGGGCTTTTAGACAAATCGCTGCGCAGCACCAAGGTATTGGTAAAGAAACCAATCAGCTGCCCTACTTGTGCTTGTTCACGATTGGCGATTGGGCTACCAATAACGATGTCGGTTTCATTGCTGTAGCGAGATAACAATACCGACAAAGCCGCGTGTAAACCCATAAACAAAGTCGCACCATGGGTTTGGCACAGTTGGCTCAAGGCTACATGGTTGGTGTGATTTATTTCGCATTCGAAAACATCACCGGTAAAACTTTGCAACTTAGGTCGCGGTTTATCGAGCGGCAAGCCATGAACCACAGGCAAATCGGCTAGTTGTTTGGTCCAGTAACCCAGTTGCGCTTCTAATACTTCACCTTGCAACCAATGGCGATTCCAATGGGCGTAATCGGCGTATTGAATCGCCAATGGGGTCAACGGGTTTGACTGTCCTTCGATGTGGGCAGCATATAAAGCACAGAACTCATTGATTAAAATGCTCATCGACCAACCATCGGCCGCGATATGATGCATGGTCATTAATAGCACATGTTCGTTGTCATCTAGTTTGAGTATTTGTGCGCGTAACATCAGGTCGCAACGGATATCAAACGGCAATTCGGCCTCTATGCTGGCCAATGAAGCCAGTTGAACCGATTGCACTGTTTCGCTCAGCGTTGATAAATCGGTCACCGCAATGTTAAACGAATAATTTTGCTGAATGAGCTGCATTGGCTCGCCAGCGGCGTCGACAACAAAACAAGTTCGCAAACTTTCATGACGTTCAACAATAGTGGCAAAGGCATATTCCAACGCAGCAATATCTAAAGCACCACGAATCTTTAACGCAGCAGGTGTATTGTATAGAGCATTGAGTGGGTCTAGCTGATCCATAAACCACAAACGCTGCTGTGGATAAGACAACACTACGCCTTTAGTGTGATCTATGGGTTCAATCATCATATTGGACTTAGTATCGTTATTTAGAACCCCTTGCATAACCCCTTGCACAACCAGCGCAAACTGTTCAACGGTCGGATTTTCAAATAGCTGCCTGACTGGCACATCAATATCCATCGCCTGACGCGCTCTAGAAACCGTAATGGTCGCCCTAACTGAGTTACCGCCCAGCGCAAAGAAATTGTCGGTAATGCCAACTTTCTCGCGGCCAAGCACCGCTTGCCAAATGTCTGTTAGCTGCTGTTGGGTATCATTGATTGGCGCTACATATTCATCACTTAATGCGATAGCCGCCCCCGGTGCCGGCAGCTCTGCACGATTGACTTTGCCGTTTGGCGTAAGCGGAATACTATCTAATGCCATGAGTACTGATGGCATCATGAAGGTTGGTAAAACCGTTTTAAGGCTTTTAAGCAAAACCTGTTCGTCATATTGATGTTGTGGTTTCATCACCACATAACCAACGATGCGCTGGGCAGTTTCATCATCGTCGTTAACGATTACGACTGTGTCGAGCACTGAGTCTACCGCACGAATAACCGATTCGATTTCCCCTAGCTCTATTCTAAAACCATTAACTTTGACCTGACTGTCTAGCCTGCCAAGAATTTCTAACTCACCTTTGGCATTCCAGCAACCCAAATCACCGGTTTTGTAGGCTCTTTGGTTGCTGTCGTTGCCATTTACAGTCGGCAATTGAATGAATTTTTCATCGGTCAATTGTGGTTGGTCTAAATAACCGCGAACCACACCGTCACCACTTATCACAATTTCGCCGGGCACGCCGATTGGCGTTTGACGCAACACATTGTCGACTGTATAGATTTGAGTGTTGGCAATGGGATGGCCAATGGGCACCGACTTGTCGCCCGCTTGGAGTTTATGCACCGCTGACCAAATGGTTGTTTCGGTCGGACCATACATGTTGGTGATGGTTGCGCCAGTAAATTCGCGCATTTGCTCAACCAATTGAATGCTCAGCGGTTCGCCGCCAAGATAAATGTGTTTAACTTTATCGAGTTGGGCACTGTTTTTGTCATCAGCCATTAATATCGACGCCAGTGACGGCGTACACTGAAAATGCGTAACCTGATGCTTAGCAATTAACTCGGCAATGCCATATTCGGCCTTTTCGCGGTTTGATTGCTTAGGCAGTGAGTTGATGCGCAGTTCGTTAAGAAATGGCAAATTTTCAAGCACCACATCGCCATTGATACCAAAATCGAGTAAACAACCAATTTCGTTAATGCCCATGCCTTTTAAGCTATCGACCATTGCTAAACAAGATTCAGGCGTACCAAACAAACCACTGGTTTTGTAATAACGCTTGAACCCATGCTCAAGCAATACTTCGATATCGTCTGGCGTGAGCGTGTCAAAATCTAATCCAACGGTTTCGGCTAAAGGCCGCAATAAAGAGAATGCTGATTTTAAGTAGGCCTTAAACGGGTCTTTGGCCTGTTGCAGCACAAAATCTTCGTCGTCATTAACGAAAGTATGCAACATTAAGGTGACGTAACCTTCGCCCTCATGACCTGCCGCTTTGAAGGCATCACGATAAATGCCGACTTTCTCAGCCATTTGTTCAGGTGACTGTCCTAGCAAATGGGTGAGCACATTTACACCAGCCGCTCCGGCTTTTCTGAAGGTTTCAGGGTTGCCCGCTGCGGTTATCCAATACGGTATTTCTTCGCGAATTGGGCGTGGTAGTGTTTTAACGGTAACGTTCTGGCCAAGCCCGCCAGGCATGTCGATGGATTCACCGCGCCATAGTGTTTTAACCTGTTCGAGCTTTTCCCACATAACATTATGACGGTTTGCATAATCGTCAGGAGACAACGCAAAATCATCGGGCTGCCAGCCTGATGCTAGCGCCATGCCAATTCGGCCATTGGATATATTGTCAACCACCGACCAATCTTCGGCTACGCGAATAACATTGTGTAATGGCAACACGATACTGCCCGCACGAATTTGAATGTTGTCGGTGATGCTAGCAATGGCGGCACTGGTAATAACCGGGTTAGGATATAACCCACCAAACTCGCCAAAATGGCGCTCTGGGGTCCATATCGCATGGAAGTTATGTTTATCACCAAACTTGGCCCCTTCGAGCAATAAGTTATATTGGTTTTTGTTGGTGCTTTGCCCTGAGTTACCAAAGTAATAAAGGCTGAAATCAATGGCTTTGTCTTCATGTTGCAACACCTTGGCTGAGGTTGCTTTTTGGTCGTATGCAATCACGACTTTCATGCCACTGGCCAAAGTACAAAGCAATTCAAGCACCGATATATCAAAAGACAAACTGGTTAAAGCCAGCCATGTGCCCGATGACAAATCAAACTCTTGGCGCATGGCATGTAAAAAGTTAACCACATTGGCATGTTCAATCATCACCCCTTTGGGTTTGCCAGTTGAACCTGAGGTATAAATAACATAAGCCAAGTCATTGCTGTTTAACTGAACGGCTGGCGCTGTTGTGGCATAAACCGTTGTATTGATTTTATCGAGCAGTAATATATTGTCACGCCCATCAAACAGGCTGGGAGCAACCTCACTTTCGCTGATGATAAATTTGGCTTTAGAATCATCTGCCATATGGGCGATTCGGTCTGCCGGGTATGACGGGTCCATCGGCACATAGGCGGCACCGGCTTTTAGAATTGCCAATACCGCGACTAACATTTCGTTAGAGCGGTTGATGGCAACGCCAATTAAGTCGCCTTTATTAACGCCCGACTCGATAAGATAATGGGCCAATTGATTTGTTTTAGCGGTTAACTGGGCGTAGCTGAGGGTTTGGTCTTCAAAGGCACAGGCAACCTTGTCTCCCTCACTCGCACTTTGCAGGTCAATCAGCTGATGAATCGGCGTATTACGGTCATATTCAAGCGCGGTATCATTCCACTTAGCAATTTGTGCCACTTCGCTGTTTGATAACATCGATAACGTTGCCAAGCTGGCATTAGGAGTGGCGCAGGCAAAATCGATGATTTGTAACCAATGGTCGCGCAACATGCCAATAGTGGCGGCTTCAAATAAATCGGTGCTGTATTCAAATACACAATGGCAGCTGTTTGGTTGCTCGGTGACTTCCAATGAAAGATCGTATTTTGAGGTGTAATCACGTCTTTTACGTTCGGTCATGGTTAAGCCGGTTAGAGCCACCGTGCTTGAAGGCATATTTTGCAAAATGAACATCACTTGAAACAGCGGTGAAAAGCTCAGATTTCTTTGCGGGTTTAAGGCATCAACCAACTGTTCAAACGGTA
>CALKGI010000118.1 GCA_938085045.1 uncultured Alteromonadaceae bacterium | reverse complement strand
AATAAACCCGCGACTTTGCGAATAATTGGCCTAAATTGCGGTTGTAAATTGGCTGAACCTGAGGGAAATGAACCGTTTTCACGAATGCGAATAATGATTTGTTGACCCAAAGATTCAAGCTCTATGGCCCCATCAAGAATTTGTTGTTCTAACTGTTCAGCGATTTTCTTGATGAGATCATTGGTTTTTTCTTGTGCCTCAGCTTTTTGTGCTGCTTCTTGCGCTTTTTTAGAATCAGTACTTTCTGACATACCACCACGCTGGTCGCCACGTTGCTTGCGCTTACCCCCAGCCGAATCATCATCACCAGCCTGAAACTCAAGCATTTGCTGAGTCATTTCAAAGGTTTGTTGTTGAATGGTTTCAATTGGGGTGGGGTCAGGTTTGCCCGGTCTAAACTCCATAGCAATAACACTGGTGCCTTTTGGTATGTCTTTAACTTCCAGTTTATTTTGCACACCAAAAGCAAATTTCATTGAACCGGCTATTTGCTTGAACTTTAATACGTCCATTTCAGAAAATGCCAATAACAAAATAAAGAAGCACATTAACAGTGACATTAAATCGGCAAATGTCCCCATCCACGCAGGCAGTCCCGGAGGTGGACATGTACATTTTGGGCAATCATCAGACATAAGGTTTTCCGCTCGGGTATTGTTTTAACGATAAAAAGGGCAATCACGGGGGATAGCCCCTACGGTTGCCAATTCCAGATTTATCAACGGCAAGTTATTCATCAGTATCGACTGCGCGTTTAGATTCTGGCACGTAGTTCTTTAATATCCCCTCAATAACCTTGGGGTTCTGACCATCTTGAATACCGAGGATTGCATCGAGAATCAAATTTTGGTTGTTTTCTTCTTCGCCACCACGGTTGCGTAGTTTAGATTCAATAGGGATAGCTATAACGTTAGCCAAAAACGCTCCATATAAAGTAGTCAACAAGGCAACCGCCATTGATGGGCCGATGGATTTGGGGTCATCCATGTTTGACAGCATAGCCACCAAACCAATCAAAGTACCAATCATGCCCATTGCCGGGGCCACGTCTCCAATACTTTTAAAAATATCGGCACCAGCACCATGGCGTTCGGCCGTTAGGGTAATGTCTTTAGATAAGGTCGCTCTTACCACATCAGCATCGTGACCATCAACCAGCATGTCGACACCTTTTTGCATAAAGGCGTTGGGGATTTCTGCTTCTTCAAGGGCCAAAAAACCGCCCTTTCTTGCCGCATCGGCCAATTCTACTGATTTCTCGATTAATTCTTCTGGGCTTTCAATCTTAAAAACGAAGGCTTTGGCGACCACTTTGCCCATGCCAAAATACTGTCCCATGGTGTAGTGAGACAAAGCAACGAACACCGAGCCACAAAATACGATTAATACCGAGGGGATATCTACAAACATAGAAAGAGAGCCACCAAGTACCATAGCCATGACAATAAAGGCGATACCACCAACCATCCCAATTAAACTTGCTAAATCCACATTAATCTCCTGCTATTTACGCTTATTGCCAACCAATAACCGCCTAGATCTCGTGCTTGTCAATTAAGCATCAACTGTTGTATACCAATTCGTCATTTATTGTATTACGGCTAGTTTTATCAACAATGACAAGATGTTATCGGCAACCTTAGGGAAAATATTAAGTTAATTTCATGCCCTTGACCATATAAATTGTAGTGTCATTTAACCCCACCCGCACGGATTTTACGCCAATGAAACCTATAATTGCATTTAAAAGCCCTTGAGTGGGTCAAATCCGCTAGTGATTGTGGTCGGATTTGGTTAAACTAGCGCACAAATTACGGATAAGAACCTTAAGTAATGGCCACGAAAAAACCCGAAAATATGTCATTTGAATCCTCAATGACAGAATTGCAAACCATAGTTCAAAACATGGAACATGGTCAGTTGACACTTGAAGACTCGCTCAAACATTTCGAACGCGGTGTTCAACTGGTATCAAGTACTCAATCAAAACTGCAACAAGCAGAACAAAAAGTCCAAATTCTGATGGAACAACAGGGACAACAATCTCTGCAAAATTATCCCCAAGGTGAACAATAAGTGACATTGGCCCAATCACCTGAACTGTCAAAAGCACTCAAACAGCAAAAAGCACGAGTTGAGTTGTTTCTACAACACAAGCTTGATAATTTAGATATCAATTCTCAATGCTTGCTTGATGCGATGAAACACGGCCTGTTGCAAGGTGGTAAAAGAATACGACCTTATTTGGTGTATGCCATTGGCAGTTTGACCAACACCGATGAACACGATCTTGACGCACCTGCTGCGGCATTAGAATGCATTCATTCCTATTCGCTCATTCATGACGATTTACCAGCCATGGATGATGACGACCTTCGCCGTGGCTTACCAACAGTACACAAGCAATTTGACGAAGCCACCGCCATTTTGGCCGGAGATAGTTTAATCAGTCTAGCCTTTGACATTCTTGCATCACACCCATACCGTCAAACCCAACCCACTTCGGTGCTTGAGATGATCAAGTTATTAAGTAAACACAGTGGTTATAATGGCATGTGTGGTGGTCAGGCATTAGATTTGTCCTATACTGACCAAAGCGTTGATTTGCAGGCCTTAGAGCAAATGCACAAACTCAAAACCGGTGCTTTAATCAGCTCGGCGGTGATGATGGCCAGTTATTGTTCAGACCAATTTAGCGAGTCTGACCGAGAGCATTTGGCCAACTTTGCCCGGGCTATAGGATTGGCCTTTCAAGTGCAAGATGACATTTTGGATGTTACTGGCGAAACCGAGACCTTAGGCAAACCCCAAGGCTCTGATATCGCCGCCAACAAGTCTACTTATGTTGCTTTACTTGGCCTTGACAACGCCCGGCAAAAGGCCGATGACCTTTATCACGAATCACTTCACGCATTACAACAATTGCCATACGACACCCGGCTTTTGGAAGCATTTGCTTCGTTTGTAGTGCAAAGAAACCATTAAGAAGATCATACTAAAATTATATGACTGCCAACGATTATACTTTATTAGAACAAGCCAATTATCCGCACGAGCTGCGGGCTCTACCCCATGACAAGCTTAAACAAGTTTGTGATCAATTACGCGACTACCTGCTTAACTCGGTAAGTCAAAGCAGTGGTCACTTAGCGTCAGGTTTGGGTACGGTAGAACTAACCGTGGCCTTGCATTATGTCTACAATACCCCCGAAGACCGAATTGTATGGGATGTGGGCCATCAGGCTTATCCTCATAAAATCTTGACCGGGCGGCGCGAACAAATGTCGACCATCCGTCAAAAAGAAGGGTTACATCCCTTCCCTTTTCGTGAAGAAAGCGAGTATGACACCCTGACAGTAGGCCACTCAAGTACGTCAATCAGTGCCGCCACCGCTATGGCTATGGCTGCTGAAAAAGAAGGCCAAGGTCGTAAAGTGGTTGCCGTAATTGGCGATGGCGCAATGACCGCGGGTATGGCCTTTGAAGCGATGAACCATGCTGGTGGTGCCGAAACTGATATGTTAGTGATTTTAAATGACAACGACATGTCAATTTCAGAAAATGTCGGTGCTCTTAACCGTCATTTCGCTCGAATACTCTCTGGTAGCTTTTATACCGGCTTTCGTGAGGGCAGTAAAAAATTGCTCAGTAACGTACCGCCAATCAAAGCATTGGCCAGCCGCATGGAAGAACACCTTAAAGGTATGGTTGTACCAGGTACTTTCTTCGAAGAGTTAGGTTTTAACTACATCGGCCCCATCGACGGTCATGATGTTAATTCTTTGGTTGATACTTTGCGCAATATGCGTAATTTAAAAGGTCCGCAACTGCTGCACATTGTGACAACCAAAGGCAAGGGTTATGCCCCGGCCGAGAAAGATCCGATTGGTTATCACGGAGTGCCAATATTCGACCCTTCAACCACTTGTTTGCCATCAAGCAAACCTCAGTCACCCGCCTATTCGAGCATATTTGGCGATTGGTTGTGTGATATTGCCAAAGTAGACGACAAAATGGTCGCAATAACGCCAGCCATGCGTGAAGGTTCAGGCATGGTGCGGTTTTCTAAAGAATATCCCGACAAGTATTATGATGTGGCCATTGCCGAGCAACATGCGGTCACGCTCGCTGCTGGTTTTGCCTGTGAAGGTTACAGCCCGGTGGTCGCGATTTATTCGACCTTTTTACAACGCGGTTACGATCAGATGATCCATGACGTTGCGATACAAAACCTACCTGTATTATTCGCCATAGACAGGGCCGGTATTGTCGGTGCTGATGGTCCAACCCATCAGGGCGCGTTTGACATCAGTTACTCTCGCTGCATTCCCAACATGATTTTAATGGCGCCAGCCAACGAAAACGAATGTCGCCAAATGCTTTACACCGGCCACAAAGCGAAAAGCCCCGCTATGGTTCGCTATCCTCGCGGCACAGGCCCGGGTGCTGAAATCATCGATGAAATGACTGAGATGCAAATTGGTAAAGCTGAAAAATTACGTGATGCTTCAGTGAGTGAAAAGCGTATCGCCATTTTAAGCTTTGGTACCTTATTACAAAATGCTGAAGTTGCCGCAAAAGCATTAGATGCAACACTGGTCAATATGCGCTTTATTAAACCGCTTGATGGCGCAATGATTGAAGCAATAGCAGCAAGTCATGATTACATCGTTACTGTAGAAGACAACGCCATTTTGGGCGGCGCAGGCTCTGCCGTGATGGAATATATGATGGCCCGCAAGATACTCAAGCCCGTATTGACCATTGGTCTACCAGATCACTTTATTAAGCATGGTACGCAAAAAGAAATTTATGCTGAGCTGGGTTTAGATGGTGATGGGATTGAGCGTCAGATTCGGGATTATGTGGGTTGATTTGGTAGGGCTCCTTGCGGAGCCCCAAGCCTACGAAACAAAATTAGTATCAGCCAACCTTACATTAAACCTCGCAGCACCTGTGGCAAACAACTGCTCTACAAACGCCTCTAGCGCGTCATTGTCTTCAAACTCAAAGGCATCTACCTGATCGTCAAACTCTACCGTAGCCCAGCCGTTGCGCCCGGCATTTTTAACCTGATGCAAGGCCATGTCGGCCAAAGATAACGACACTTCCCAGTTAATTAACTGCCCGCCGATAAGCTCTAACGGATACATCGCATAACCGATAGAACAGGTCACTTTGACATTCTGGCCATCAGGCAGGTAGAACTCGCCATTGGCTACAGCCAAATTCAACTCATAAATGAAACTCTCTATTTGGTTCGCCTGAGAATCTCGAAGCACAATCAAAAATTCGTCGCCACCCCATCGAACCACATAATCTGAACCTCGGGTTTCACGGGTCAGTAACACGGCGAATTGCGTGAGTACTGAATCTCCGGCGATTGGTCCGTGAGAGTCGTTGACGTGTTTAAAGCCATCAATATTTATCACTATCAAAGCAAATGACTTGCCTTGAGCTATCATCGAATCACGGTTACGCTGGTAATGCTCTATGTCTTTGGGAAGCTGTTCAAACACAAAATGACGATTACGCAAACCACTGAGTTCATCTTTGTGGCTAAGTTGCTTCAACTGCTGATTTGCTTCGTTAAGCTGGGCATTAACCGATTGTAATTCTGTGGTTCGTTGGTCAACCAACTGCCTTAAAGTGGCACGTTTGCGCTTTTCTCTGTTACGAATGAGCAGCAATACCCCGTACAACACTAGCATTATCAACACACCAACTAAAATACGATATAACATGGTTTCATTGAACTGCTTGGGAATTTTGATTGTGACTTGAGTTTCCTTGGCTTCCTCCCACGGTTGATTCGAATATTTGGTTTGTACAGTGAAAATAAATTGCCCCGAGGGTAAATTGGTAAATCCCGCCTCTCGGCGTTTATCGACTTCGTGCCAAGTCTTATCATAACCTTCAAGTTTGTATCTGAAAGTTTCGAGTTGCGGCTGCTTAAAGTTCAACGTACTGTAGAACACCGTAAAATCGCGTTCGTTTAAATCCAACTGAAAATCAGTTTGAGTGCCAATCATAATTGCACGTTTCTCTGCGGTGACAATTTTTTGAATAATGGGCGCGCTACGATCTTTGGCATCACCATAAGGTTCAATATCCTCGGGCACCTCAACAAGTCCTCGAAAAGAAGGGAACCACAAACTGCCGCCAAAACGCGCTATTTTGTGATGACCTACACCATTACAGCATCGCCCACCAGCACTGCCCAATTGACGATCGAAGGTAGAAAGAATACTTTCGATTTGAATATTACCTTCAATCTGGTCAAACTGTGAGGCTTCAAAGCGGTAGATGCCCTCAAGTGTACTGACCCAAATCATTTTGTTGCTTTGCTGATAATGCAACGCCAATATCACACCATTAGCCAAACCGCTTGATTCGTCATAATGACTCCAGCCGTCATTGGCGCCATGAGCTGACTTGAAAAACAAACCATCGTCAAGCGTACTGACCAATACACCCAACTCATCTAAATCTAATATCGAGGTAATAAAACTGCGATGAAGACCGATGTCACGACCCATCGGCCATAAAGTGTTGCCGTCAAAACGATAGACACCACTTGTGGTGCCGATCCATGTATCATTACCTTTATCCATAACGTACATGATGTTCTTGGCCTCAAATTGACCATTGAGATCAAATGTCGAGAATTTGTCATCTTTGTAACCAAACAGTCCCGTTGACGAGCCAATCCAAAAACCACTTTGAGCATTACGGCTCAACGCTTTAACATGTGACCATTGCAATAACCGTAACCTAATTGGCTCAGTGACTATACCGTCTTCATACTCCCATAAACCTCTTTCAGTGCCAATCAGCACTTTGTCATCCGCAAAAGCCATACCATAAATATTTTGCCGTGGCAGTGCATCAGCACCGATGACCAATTCGAATCTACCGGTTTTGTCCATCGTCGCGATCCCTCGCTGGGTGCCCAACCAAAGCTTACCATCGGGACCCGCAACAACACTTGAAATATCAGTAGAGGGCAAGTTACGCGGCACATGACGAGTAATTCTACTGACACTAGCACGCCATAAACCGTCCGAACTGCTGGCCAACCACAAGTTTTCGTCACGATCTTCAAATATGTCGGTAAACCGACCATTAAGACGTAAATGCTCGGCCACCATAGGTTGCCACTGGCTGTTCAATCTATTGCGGTAAAACAGGTTGCCCATAGTTGACAACCACAATCCACCTTTAGAGTCTTTTTCAACTTTGTAGACTGGAATATCATTACCTGCTGGCAACGTTTCGGGTTTAAACGCTTCACCGCCGACTCTAAAAGCGCCAACCTCAGTCGCCACATACAAACCATCCGTTTCAGTCCACAACAAATCATGAACAATCGATTGTTTAATCTGCTCATATAAATCAATAACTTTAGCAATCACACCATCATCTTTGAGCAAATACAAAGTGGTTGCAGTGACAACCCAAGTGCCCTCGGGTGAAGATTCTATTTTGCTAACATCACCTTTAATCTCTTTAACGCGAGTGATGACTTTATCATCAATCCGAAACAAGCCGCCAGCAGCAACCAAAACCACTTTGGTCGGCGTTTCAACAATATCAGTCACGCCTTCTTTTATTTTAAAATTAGCAAACGTTAAATCAGAAGGGTCAACCCCAGACAGGCCCGATTTAGTTCCTATCCACATATAACCGGTCGAATCCATAAACACCTTATTAATGGCGTTACTAACCAACAAATTATCGGTATTGTCAGTATTAAAAACTTCAAAGCGGTTTCCATCGAAACGGTTGAGGCCAAATAACGACCCCACCCAGATATAACCTAAGCGGTCTTGAGAAATAGTTCGTACAGACTGAGAAGACAAGCCATTTTGTGACGTCCATTGCTTGACGTCATAATCGAGGGTTTTGGCTTTAGAAAGGGCGTTTGAAGGGTTGGCATTGAACAACAGTAAAAAGGTGAGAACAACACCGGTGAAATGAAATCGAAAAGCACTACCGGGCATATTATGCACCTTTTTATTATGACAGCAAATGAAGCACGATGTGCAATAGAATAAGTGAAAACAAACCAGCGATAACATCATCGAGCATAATGCCCAACCCACCACGTAACTTGCGGTCTAGGTAACCAATCGGCCAAGGTTTAATGATA
>CALKGI010000117.1 GCA_938085045.1 uncultured Alteromonadaceae bacterium | reverse complement strand
GCGATTCAAGATGCTTCTAAAAAATGGACAATGCCGATAAGGAATTGGAAACCGGCCTTGAATCGGTTTATGATTGAATTCGAAGACCGTTTGATTGATTATATTTAGAACTGGCAGTTACACAGAATTATTTACAGGGTCCTAAATTTACAGGCTACGCATCTCTTGGTAATCCCTTTTCGATGGTATTTATCAGCCTCACCGTCAGACGCCTATCTTTTTGTTGCTCTGCACATTCTTTTTCATTTTGCCGGGTCAATGCCCATATTACATGTTCGTCTACCATTTCATCCTTTTCTTGCGACTGACACTGATAGCTAAGCAAACAATTCTTGATATCTTCATCAAACGGGGCGTTGCCCATTGCCACCGCAATATTACGTTGCCAGCGGGCAAAACCGATACGGCGAATGGGTGAGCCTTCAGTATTTTTTAAAAAGGTAGGTTCATCCCAGTTGAACAAGCTTATTAGTTGCTGGTCGGTGACCTGCGTTCGGGGTGAAAAATCATCTTCGTCAGTTAAACCTGCATATCTGTTCCAAGGGCAAACCAATTGGCAATCATCGCAGCCATAAATACGGTTGCCGATAAGTTCTCTAAATTCAACGGGAATACTGTCTTTTAATTCAATGGTTAAATACGAGATGCAGCGTCTAGCATCTACAACGTATGGTTTTACTATGGCTTGAGTTGGGCAAATTTTGATGCACGCAACACAGGCACCGCATTGTTCTTGCACGGGTTTATCTACAGGTAGAGGAATGTCGACTAACAATTCTCCTAGAAAAAACCATGAACCGGCGTCTTGATTGAGTAATAATGAATGCTTACCAGTCCATCCTAGGCCTGCTTTGGTGGCAAGTTGGCGTTCCATTACAGGCGCAGAATCAACAAACGGGCGGTAAGCCAATTGCGTTTGAGTTTCTATTTTTTGCGCCAGTTTTTTTAGCCTACTGCGTAAAACCTTGTGGTAGTCTCGGCCAAGGGCATAGCGACTGATATAAGCTGATTTTTTGTCTTTAAGGTTTTTGGCAAAGGCGGCATTTTCGGGTAAGTAGTCCATTCTCACACTGATCACTCTTAGAGTACCCGGTAGCAATTCATCGGGTCGGGCACGTTTCATGCCGTGGTTGGCCATATAGTCCATTTCGCCGTGGTAACCTGCGTCAAGCCAGTGTTGCAGATAGTTTTCATGTTCGCTAAGGTTTACATCACAAATACCAACCTGCTGAAAACCCAACTCTGCCCCCCAAAGCTTGATTTTTTCAGCCAGTTGGTGATAGTTAGTTTCAGAGCTTTGACTTGATTCATCTTCACAAAACATTGGATAACAATTAATGACACGAACATATAGCGTCAATCTACCACAAAAGCTGTTTAAAGCGCAGCAGGTCCGGGAAAATGAAGCCCGCGTGGCGGCTAATTTATCTATCGATATGTTTACCTTGATGGAAAGAGCAGGCCAGGCCACGTTTGATATGATCACCGAGCATTGTGAACATGGTAACTCAATGACTGTATTGTGTGGTTATGGCAACAATGGGGGCGACGGTTATATCGTAGCAAGATTGGCCAAAACGGCTGGTTGGCAAGTGAAATTGATTCAATTGGGTGATAGCAACAAAATTACTGGCGATGCGGCCACTGCTAGAGCTCAGTGGTTTGAAACTGGTGGTGAGAGTCATGATATTAGTGAAGGCATTGGGCCAAACACTGTGGTGATTGATGCATTGCTTGGCACTGGATTAAAAGGCAATGTAAGGGGGCTGTTCTGTGAGGTTATTGAGCTTGTTAATAATACGAACAATGCCGCTGTTTGCAGTGTCGATATTCCGTCGGGGCTCAATGCTGACACTGGTCAGCCTATGGGCTGCGCAATTAAAGCTGATTTAACCTGTACATTCGTCGGTCTAAAGCAAGGTTTGGTGACAGGGGTAAGCGGTGATTATTGCGGTAAACTTCACTTTGCAGGCTTGGGAATTGCAGAAGTCTTTTCGCAATCTATTATTGCCAATGCACAACGTTCAAATTTGTCAGATATTAGGCAAAAACTGCCTCCTAGAAAGCGGGCTTGTCACAAGGGCAATAATGGTCATGTGTTGTTGATTGGTGGTAATAAGGGGATGTCTGGGGCGATTCGAATGGCGGCAAAGGCTTGTATGCGAACAGGCGCAGGATTGGTTACTGTATTGACCCATCAAGACAATGAAAGTATTGTTGCTGCTGATTGCGCAGAGGTGATGGTTCGGGGTATCAATGAAAACAGTGATATCAATGTGTTTTTGGCTAAAGCCGATGTGATTGTGTTTGGTCCGGGGGCTGGCATGGATGACTGGAGCAAAGCTTTGTTGCAACAGGCATTAGCGATAAATAAACCCAAAGTCATTGATGCTGATGGACTCAATTTGTTGGCCTTAAACCCACAGAAGTTGACGCAATGCATCATCACACCTCACCCCAAAGAAGCCGCTAGAATGTTTGGTCGTTCAGTCAAAATTATACAGCAAGACAGGTTTGAATCTGCTGAGCAGTTGACTAAAAATTGGGGGGCTGTGGCCTTATTGAAAGGTTTTGGTACCGTGATAAGCGATGAAACATCAACTTATGTAAATACCAGCGGTAATCCGGGTATGGCAACTGCTGGGATGGGTGACGTTTTATCTGGTATAATCGGCGGCTTGCTTGGGCAAGGGCTGTCATTGTTTGATGCTGCAAGGCTCGGAGCCTTAATACACGGTGCAGCAGGAGACGCGGCTGCGATAGATGGCGAGCGTGGTCTAATGGCAACCGATTTGTTGCCTCATATTCGGGCTTTGGTTAATTTAAGTTAGAGCGTGAGCTGTAATTAAAAAGAGAATAAAGTGAAACTAGAACAAATACTACCCGACGAAGCGGCAACAGTCGCATTCGGTGACAAAATTGCAAAAAGCATAAACGAAACAACAGGTGTCAAAGGCGCAATCCTTTACCTTCATGGCGACCTAGGCGCAGGAAAAACCACATTAACACGGGGCATAGTCACCGGGTTTGGCCATCAGGGTAGAGTGAAGAGTCCAACTTATACATTGGTTGAACCTTATGAGCTTGAGCAGCGTACGGTTTATCATTTTGACCTGTATCGTTTGGCCGACCCAGAAGAGTTGGAATTCATGGGCATTCGAGATTATTTTGCCGATAACAGTGTTTGCGTGGTTGAATGGCCGCAACAAGGGCAAGGATTCCTGCCAGCTGCTGACTTATTGGTCTATTTAGTGTATGTTGATGATCATCGGCAGGTCACATTGCAAAGCAACAGTGAAGTCGGTGAAAAACTAGTCAGAGCACTACGCTAATTCATTGATAATGCCCTGAAATATACAAACCCGAAAAAATATTCTTAGAAATAGCCAAATGAAAGCAGTATTTAATCAAATAGGCCGATATTTTTTATTGGCATCGTTATTCATCTTCTCGTTTTGCACTTTTGCAGGTAACGAGATCAGCGGTGTGCGAGTATGGCCTTCTCCAGATAGTACACGTATTGTTTTTGATTTGAAAAAAGCACCACAATACAGCTATTTCAGCTTATCTAATCCCACCCGAGTGGTCATCGATTTTAAAGATACTTCCGAAAAAATTGATTTGTCGAAAATCGGCAATAAAAGCAATCTAATCAAGCGCATCCGCCAGAGCAAACCTAAAAATAAAAAATCACTGAGAGTCGTTTTGGAGCTGACCAAAACCATCCAACCGGCGATATTTCCGTTAAAACCCACCTCTCCCTATGGTAATCGATTAGTTATTGATTTGATTGATTCAGCTGTAAGGCAGCAAAAATTACCGCCGAAATTGACGGGGAAACGCGATGTACTCATTGCAATTGATGCAGGACACGGTGGTGAAGACCCCGGTTCAATTGGAGCAAAAGGCTCTTATGAAAAGAAAGTGACTTTGGGCATTGCCAATCGCCTGGCCAAACTGATTGATGCCCAAACGGGTATGAAGTCAGTGATGGTTCGCAAGAGTGATTATTACATCAAACCTAACCGACGTACTGAGATTGCTCGTAAGCACAAAGTTGACTTTTTTATCTCTATACACGCTGATGCGTTCACCACACCTCAACCCAAAGGGGCATCTGTGTGGGTGTTGAGTTTGCGCAGGGCTAATACCGAAATAGGTAAGTGGATAGAGCAACGAGAAAAACACTCAGAATTGCTCGGTGGTGCTGCGCAGGTGATAAAAGACACAAACAGCGAAAGGTATCTGGCTGGTGCATTGCTGGATATGTCGATGGCGCATTCGATGTCAACTGGCTATGACATTGCATTAGAAGCAATCAAAGAACTGAAAAAAGTCACAAAAATGCACAAGAAGAAACCTCAATCCGCTTCTCTTGCAGTTCTGAAATCCCCTGATATTCCGTCACTTTTGGTCGAAACAGGCTTTATTTCTAATCACAAAGAAGAAACTTTGCTTAATTCAGCTGCGCATCAGAAAAAACTGGCCAAGGCGCTTTACCGAGCGGTATCCAATTATTTTCAACGCAATCCCCCAGAAGGCTCTTATCTGGCTGAAAATAGGGTGCGCCGTCATAAAGTACGTTCAGGTGATTCGTTGTCGAAATTGGCCAAACGCTATCAAGTGAGTGTGGTTCGCTTAAAATCGTATAACAACTTGAATAACAACATGGTCAAAGTTGGTCAAATCATTGAAATTCCGTCGATTTGAATCGCTGCTCATAAACCCCATTAACCAAAACGATTGAACAAAAAACTCATGACCATTCAAATATTGCCAGCTCGATTGGCTAACCAGATTGCCGCCGGAGAAGTAGTTGAACGTCCGGCATCTGTGATTAAAGAACTGGTCGAGAATTCGCTTGATGCTGGTGCAACAACTATCGACATTGAGATAGAAAAAGGCGGCAGCAAACTCATACGAATCCGTGATAATGGTGCGGGCATCGCCAAAGATGAACTCACCTTGGCACTTAGTCGCCATGCCACCAGTAAAGTCTCTAGCTTCGACGATTTAGAAAATATCACCAGTTTGGGTTTTCGTGGAGAAGCATTAGCCAGTATTAGCTCGGTTTCACGACTTAAACTCACCTCCAAACCTGCGCAACAAACTGAAGCTTGGCAGGCATATGCTGAGGGCCGTGATATGCAGGTGAGTATCATACCGGCAGCTCATCCACAGGGAACCACCATTGAAGTGGTGGACTTGTTTTTTAACACTCCAGCAAGGCGTAAATTCTTACGCACTGAAAAAACCGAGTTTTATCATATTGATGAATTGATCAAACGCATCGCTTTGAGCCGCTTTGATGTTCAGTTTACTTTAAAACACAACGGTAAAACCGTGCGTCATTTGCGTCCAGCACAAACAAACAAAGAACAAGATAGGCGAATTGGACAAATTTGCTCGAAAGGATTTTTAGATTCGGTAGTACGGCTCGATTGTGATTATGACGGTGTCAGCTTGACGGGCTGGGTGGCATTACCACAAGGTTGTCGAAGTCAAAACGACGTGCAATACAGTTACGTTAATGGCCGAATGATGCGCGATAAATTGATTAATCACGCGATTCGCCAAGCTTATGGTCAGCAACTCAACTCAACTCAGTATCCAACGTATGTGCTGTTTTTGACAGTCAGCCCAAGGCAAATAGACGTAAACGTCCATCCAGCCAAACATGAAGTGCGCTTTCATCAGGCACGTCTTATACATGATTTTATTGTTCAGGCATTAGAAAAAGCCATCAATCCTGAAAACGTGCTTGAATACGGCATTGATCAAAATGATCCGCTTGCAAATAGCGCAGCAGGACTAACTAACGAGCCGCCTGCGCAAGGCGCTTTGTATCCGGGGCAACAAGGAGCATTTAATGGTGCTGCGGTAGAGTCAGTTCAGTCAATACAGCAATCGTCACCTGATTACGCCTCACAAAACCAGCCACAATCTCAACAACAAAATACAGTGCAAGAACAGGCAAGTGCTTATCAACCCCAAGGTGGTTATCAGGGCAAGCAACCCGGTGCTCAGCAGCTCAAAAGCTATCATCAGGCACTGGCATCTTTTAGTGCTCCTCTACAACAACAGATAATCAGTCCTCAATCTGAACATGTGCAGAACACAACTGACAATGGTATAAAAAAAGGAAAAAGTGGTTGTTTATCGGTGATTAATGGTCATTTTGCACTCTACCAAAGCGACAACAGCGTGTTTTTGCTTGACCTTGACAAAGTTAATGGTAAAGTCGCGGCTTCGCAATACAGCAAAGGCTTAGTAGGCCAACCACTGTTACTGCCGGTCAAGATGGTGTTGGATAAATCCACCCTTTTATGGCTGCAACAACAAAGTGAGTTGTTGAATCAGTTGGGCATTAATTTTGAGTGTCTGGCCAAGGCGGTCGTTATACGAAAAGTACCGTCAATTATTCGTAACCGCAATATCAGCGACAGTTTGTCGCAATTGTTTGCATGGTTACAATCTCATGGTCAAGATAGCCCCATTGCGTTAACCGAGTGCATACAATGGTTATTCAGCGTACTTGGCGAAGCAGGCGATTACGATTTGCTAGCTGCAATGCAATTGATAGCAACTTGCTTGCAACAATGTGAAGAGCAACAATTGCTAGATTTTTGTGGTGTTCGGGTATGTTTAGATTCATATATAGCACAGCTGGCAAATCTTGATGGGAGTACAAGTGAGTAAGTCGTTACCGGTGATTTTTCTGATGGGCCCTACTGCGTCGGGCAAAACTGATTTGGCTATTGAATTGACCAAAGCAGTGCCGAGTGAAATCATCAGTGTCGATTCTGCGCTGGTTTATCGCGATATGGACATTGGCACTGCCAAACCAACTGAACAAGAGTTGGTACAGGCACCGCACAGACTGATAAACTTTTTAGACCCGGCACAAAGTTACTCGGCAGCCGATTTTCGCGCCGATGCACTTAAAGCGATTGAACAAATACATCAACAGGGCAAAATTCCGTTGCTGGTTGGCGGTACCATGATGTATTTTAAAGCTTTGTTGGAAGGTATTTCTCCCTTGCCGGCAGCTGACCCTAAGGTTCGAGCTGTGATTGAAAAAGAGGCAGAAGAATTTGGGTGGGTAGCTATGCATCAGCGCTTGGCTGAGGTAGATTCAGTCGCGGCAGAGCGAATTCACCCCAATGATCCACAGAGAATTAACCGGGCGCTCGAAGTTTATCGCATAACTGGTCAAACAATGACCCAGTTATCGGCAACCAAAGGTGACGCACTGGGGTTTGAAGTGTTACAATTTGCAATAGCACCAAATGACAAATCGCTGTTACATCAACGAATAGAACAGCGGTTTAAACAAATGATTGCCCAAGGTTTTGAACAAGAAGTGAAAAAACTGTATGAAAGGGGCGATTTACATCTCGATTTACCCTCGATGCGCTGCGTCGGCTACCGCCAGATGTGGCAGTACTTTGAGGGCATTCATGATTTCGATGAAATGATATTTCGTGGCGTGGTGGCGACCAGACAATTAGCCAAACGACAGATGACCTGGCTGCGAAGCTGGCAAAATCTACGGTGGCTTGAAACCGGCGATAAAGAAAACTTGCAACATATTCTAACTTCGCTAAGCTAAAAGCAGGTTGGGATGGTTTTTATCCCTTGAATAGTGGTTCGTTCGCACCCATATAATAAAACAATAAACAATAAGGAAAGTATGAAATGGCAAAAGGCCAATCATTACAAGACCCGTTTCTTAATTCTTTAAGACGTGAGCGCATTCCCGTTTCTATCTTCTTGGTTAACGGTATCAAATTACAAGGTCAAATCGAATCATTTGATCAGTTCGTTATTTTGTTGAAAAATACGGTAAGCCAAATGGTTTATAAACATGCCGTATCTACGGTAGTACCAGCTCGTCCGTTTTCACAAAACCCGATGACCTATCAAGGGACTGAAGAAGGCGAGGGCAACACATAATCCAGTTCAGGAGTAGTTTGCTTGTTTGACCGTCATGAAGTTGGTGAACAGGCGATATTGGTGCATGTTGAATTCCAGCAAGAAGGGGAGCGCGAAGATCTCGATGAATTAGAGATGCTCGTATCCTCTGCTGGCGTGAACGCGTTAAAAGTGGTTACTGCCAGTCGTCAATCCCCTCATCCTAAGTTTTTTGTCGGTTCCGGCAAGGCGGAGGAGATCGCGTCAGTTGTACAAGCCTGTTGCGCTGATATTGTTATTTTCAATCATTCGTTAAGCCCCTCCCAAGAACGTAATCTGGAACATTTGTTTCAGTGTCGTGTATTGGATCGCACCGGATTAATCCTCGACATATTTGCCCAGCGCGCCCGAACTCATGAAGGTAAACTTCAAGTTGAATTGGCTCAGCTGAGACACCTGTCCACTCGTCTAATCCGCGGTTGGACTCACCTTGAACGCCAAAAAGGTGGGATTGGTCTGCGAGGACCGGGTGAAACTCAACTTGAAACCGACAGACGATTACTTAGGGCAAGAATCAAGCAAATTCTCAAAAGATTGGCCAAAGTGCAATCACAACGCGAGCAGGGCAGGCGTTCGCGTCAGCGAAACGAAGTGCCTACTATTTCTCTTGTCGGTTATACCAATGCTGGTAAATCTACGCTTTTCAATACCATTACGGGTGCCGAGGTTTATGCGGCAGACCAGTTGTTTGCTACGCTCGACGCCACGCTTCGAAAAATTCGCTTACAAGATGTTGGTTCTGCAATTCTTGCTGATACGGTAGGATTTATTCGACACCTGCCGCATGACTTGGTGGCTGCGTTTAAAGCGACTTTGCAAGAAACCAAAGAGGCAGACTTACAAATTCATGTCATTGATGCAGCTGATGAGCGTAGAAAAGAAAATATTGAGCAAGTGTACGAAGTACTCAAAGAGATTGAAGCAGACGAAGTACCGCAACTTTTGGTTTACAACAAGATAGACAAGTTAGAGAATGTAGCGCCGCGTATTGACCGTGATCAAGACGGTTTACCTATTGCGGTCTGGCTTAGTGCCAGAGATGGAGCTGGCAATGATTTGTTGATGCAGGCACTTAGTGAGCGTTTGGCACAATCTGTAATGCAGTGTCGACTAAACATTCCAGCTGTACATGGACGGTTTAGAGGTGAATTGTACCAAATGAAATTTATTACCAATGAGCAGTACTCTGAAGAGGGGGGCTGGTTGGTGGATATCAGAATTCCGTCGGTACAATGGCGGCGTCTGGTAAAATATAATGGCGTAGAGATTGAAAAGTTCATTGTCAGTCACTAAATACAACTAAAGATAATATAACTACTACGGAGTTAATCATGGCTTGGAATGAGCCCGGTAATAACGGCGACAAAAACGACCCGTGGAAAAACCGCGGAAAAAAAGAACAAGGGCCACCAGACTTGGACAAAGTATTTCAAGATTTGGCTGACAAAGTCGGTGGCATTTTTGGCGGTAAACCTAGACCCGCAGGTAATGGCGGTTCGGGTGGCTCCGGTGGTAAATTAGGCTTTGGCATTGTCATCGCCATTTTGGTGATTGTTTGGTTCTTTAGTGGTTTGTATACGATTAAAGAGGCAGAACGTGCCATAGTGCTCCGTTTTGGCGAATTCCATGGTCTTGAAGATCCGGGGTTGAGCTGGAAACCCACGTTTATTGATACCGTCGAAGTGGTTGATATCAAAGCAATTAACTCGCTTGAAGCGGTTGGCGACATGTTAACCAAAGACGAAAACGTCGTTCGCGTTGAGTTTGTGGTGCAATATCGTGTTATTAACCCTCGGGATTACAAATACAGTGTCACGAATGCTGATGACAGTTTGTCACAAGCGACCGATAGTGCTTTGCGCTATGTGGTTGGTCATTCATTGATGAGTGATGTTATCACTAGTGGTCGTGAGACAGTCAGGCAAGATACTCGTGAAGTGATGGAAAGCATTATCGCACCTTACAACTTGGGTCTTGAGATTGTTGATGTCAACTTTAAGGACGCTCGTCCACCAGAAGAGGTGAAAGACGCCTTTGATGATGCCATTGCAGCTCAAGAAGATGAAGAACGCTTTATTAAAGAAGCTGAAGCCTATGCCAGAGAAATCGAACCGCGGGCTCGTGGTCAGGTTAAACGGATGGAACAAGAAGCCAGTGCTTACGGTCAAAGAGTGACCTTGGAAGCTGAAGGTAAAGTTGCTCGTTTTGCTAAATTGTTACCTGAGTATCTACTTGCACCTGAAGTTACACGTCAGCGTTTATATCTAGAGACCATGGAACAAGTATATTCAAGTACGTCTAAAGTTGTGGTGGATGTTGAAGGCGGTGGCAATATGATGTATTTGCCGTTAGATAAAATCATGTCACAACAAAATATGAGCTTGCCAACATCCAATGGCAAAAGTACTGTACAGTCGCTAAGAGAACAGCGTTCAGGCACTATTAACACCCAGCCGAGCGTGGGTATCCGTGGTGAACGTAGCCGTGGCGGGAGAAACTAAGATGAAGAATTTTTCAATAGTATTGATCATCACGCTGCTGATATTGTCTGTTTCATCGGTGTTTGTTGTTAAAGAAGGTCAGCGCGGTATTGTTATGCAGTTTGGTAAAGTCAAACGCGACAGTGCCGGATTGACCGTAGTCTATGAACCGGGTTTGCAATTTAAATTGCCGTTGGTAGAAAAAGTAAAAATTCTTGATGCGCGTATCCAAACGCTTGATGAAGCGGCTGTTCGTTTCGTTACCGTAGAAAAGAAAGATTTGATGGTAGATTCTTACATCAAATGGAAAATCAATGATTTTGCTAAGTACTTTTTGACAACTGGTGCACTGAAATCGCAAGCCGAGAATCTGTTGAAACAAAAAGTAAACAATGGTTTGAGAACCGCTTTTGGTTCACGCACTATTGCAGATATTGTTTCTGGTGAACGTAACGAGTTGATGGTTCAAGCGATGGAGCAAGCTCAGCTTAGCGCTATTGATTTGGGCATTGGCATTGTGGATGTCAGGGTTAAGCAAATTAACCTACCGACTGAAGTACGTCATTCAATCTTCCAGCGTATGAGAGCTGAACGTACCGCAGTGGCCAAAGAACATCGTTCACAGGGTAATGAAAAAGCTGAGATTTTAAAGGCGAATGTTGATGCTAAAGTGACGGTTATGCTCGCTGAAGCTGAAAAAAATGCACTGACTGTTCGTGGTCAAGGTGATGCTGATGCCGCTAAAATTTATTCCGAAACGTTTAAACAAGATGCTGAGTTCTATGCATTTGTTCGTTCGTTAGAAGCTTACAAAAACAGTTTTCGCAGCAAGAATGACATTATGGTTGTACAACCTGACAGTGACTTTTTCAATTACATGAAAGTCTCTGGTGGCAAGAAAAAATAACCAAGTTTAAACACTTGCTGAATATGAATAAAAGGCTCTTCGGGGCCTTTTTTGTTGGGGAAGATAAAAATGTTTGAAAGTTTATGGTTAGCTGTGGGCCTGATGCTTATTTTTGAAGGTGTAGGCCCTTTGTTGTTTCCTAACCGTTGGTCGGGATATATGAAGATGATGATAGAAGAAGGACCGGCTTCTTTGCGTCGTATTGGTGGTGTGTTATGCGTTATAGGTTCAATCGTTGTCTTTAATTTCTTGTGACTTTTTCACAGACTAGTCAGTGACTTGTACTCGTTAAGTTGGCTTTTTAATGACTTAGATTAATTTGGTCTTAAAATTATCAAAAAAAGAATGATTTTCCCCCCTCAATTTTGCTAGAATCCCCCCTTGATTTTTTTCATAGTGAAAGTGCAATGGGTAAAAATGTTGTAGTTCTCGGCACCCAATGGGGTGATGAGGGTAAAGGTAAAGTCGTAGATTTGTTAACTGATCAGGCCAAGTACGTGGTCCGTTATCAAGGTGGGCATAATGCCGGTCATACACTGGTCATTGATGGTGAAAAAACCGTTCTGCATCTCATTCCGTCGGGTATTTTGCGTGATAACGTAAAATGTATTGTCGGTAATGGTGTGGTGGTATCTCCAGATGCGCTGCTCGAAGAAATGAAAATGCTAGAAGACCGTGGCGTGCCTGTTAAAGAGCGTATGTCTATCAGTGAAGCTTGTCCGCTGATCTTGCCATTTCATATCGCCCTTGATGAAGCTCGCGAGTTGGCTCGTGGCTCAAAAGCCATCGGCACGACAGGTCGTGGTATAGGTCCGGCCTATGAAGACAAAATAGCAAGACGCGGTTTGCGTATTGGTGATTTGTTTGATGCTGATTTGTTCGCAACAAAACTTAAAGAAGTATTGGACTACCATAACTTCGCGTTGGTTAACTACTACAAAGTAGAAGCCATCGATTATCAAAAAACTTTGGATGATGCATTGGCTGTGGCCGACTTGCTTAAATCTATGGTTGTTGATGTTGCTGATGTATTGGACAAAGCCCGTAAAAATGGTGAGTCTATCTTGTTTGAAGGCGCACAAGGTACCTTGCTTGATATCGACCACGGTACTTATCCGTACGTAACGTCTTCAAATACCACGGTTGGTGGTGTGGCTACCGGTTGTGGTTTTGGTCCGCGTTATCTTGATTATGTGCTAGGTATCGTAAAAGCCTACACAACTCGTGTGGGTTCAGGTCCATTCCCAACAGAGCTTGATTGCGATGTTGGACAGCACCTTGGTATAAAAGGCCATGAATTTGGTGCAACCACAGGTCGTAAACGCCGCACAGGTTGGTTTGACGCCGTAGCGATTCGTCGCGCCGTACAAATCAATAGCATTTCAGGCTTTTGCATGACCAAGGTCGACGTTTTAGACGGCCTTGAGACATTGAAAATTTGTATTGCCTATAAAGATGCTGATGGCAATCTGACTGATGTGCCACCAATGGCAGCAGAAGGTTATGATGTCATTACTCCGGTCTATGAAGAAATGCCGGGTTGGACTGAAAATACCGTTGGTATCACTGAGTTTGCTAAATTGCCGGAAGCGGCTAAAGCGTATATCAGACGTATCGAAGAAATTACTGGCGTTCCAGTGGATATCGTGTCCACTGGTCCTGACAGAGTAGAAACTATGGTGTTGGTTAATCCGTTTGACGAATAAATTCAATTGAATGTATTCGTTTTAAACCAATAAAGGTCGCGTAAGCGGCCTTTTGCTTTTAGCGCGTTAATTAAAGAAGGAAACGCAACATGTTTGAACTCCACCCGCAACTAGCCAAAGATTGTATCGTTGTTTGTGATTTACCGTTATGTCGCGTGCTGCTCGCTAACGACAGCCAATATCCGTGGTTAATTCTGGTGCCGATGAAAAACGGCATTAAAGAAATTATCGACTTAAGTGAACAGGAGCAACAAATGTTGTGGCAAGAGTCAGCCAAAGTCAGCCGTATTTTGCAATCACTGTATAGTCCTGACAAGCTCAACGTGGCCGCACTTGGTAATATGGTGCCGCAACTACATATGCATCATGTGGCACGTTATAAGAGTGATGTTGCATGGCCTGCGCCAATTTGGGGTGTTAAGCCTGCTGTGGCTTATAGTGAGCAGAAAATTGAGGAGATTAAGGCTGCGGTATTGGCGTTGGTTTGAGGGGGCGCTGCGGAGCCTCCGTTCCACCAGCTCTTAACGGAGCCGGTGTTCCAGCAGTTTATCTACCAATTACAACCCCAAAACTTCCTTCCCCTGCTCAAAAATAATATCCACAGGAATATCTGCTTTAGATAGTTTGTCTAAATCACTTGCCAACTGTTTGCTAATATTGCCTTTGGTTGCCATAAGGTCGCTAATGCCTTGATAGTCTCCATTTCCTTGCTTGGTCAATAGCAACTCAGACAGTGAATTCATCGCTTTACGCATTTTGTCCATGTCAACGCGATATAAACCGTTGTCGTCACGACTAAAGGCACCTTTTTCTTGGAAGTAGTTGAACCGTATCATGTTGGCTCTGCCGTGCGCACTGCTGGCACCAAACCTGACTGAACGGAAAATACCGGCCAAAAATGTAGTGTAATAATCTTCTAACTTGCCTTCGTCTATCACGCCTTTCTCTAACAGCTGGGTGATCATGTAAAGGCCCAAAATATCAGCTTTACCTTCTTCAACCGGTGAAGCGAATTCTTGCAAAGCCTGCCTTACAGTACCCTTGCCGTTGATGGTGTTTTTAATGCCTAAACCATGGGCAACTTCATGAAACATGACGTTGGAGAAAAAAGCGGTGAAAGTGATGTTTTTTCGCTGGTCTTGTGCAATCAATTGCTGTGAAATCGGCATCAAAATTTGATCGAACTTGGCTCGCATGGCATTTTTTAATTGCAAGCGACGAGTGCCTTTGGCCAGTTGTACTTCTTCATCATTGGGCAGGTTGATGGCAATGGTTTTGCTGCCAGCGTTAGAGTGCCCTGCGTAATAAACTACGTCATATGCGTTCAAGTCGGCATCTGAGCCAGGTACTTCATTTTTGTATTGTTGCGGTACAGGCAAGTCGATTTGTAGTTGAGGCAAGTGAGCAGCATATTTTGCCAGTTTCTCACTCCAAGCCAAATCTTTGATTAACACGTAACCTTCAAAGGCTGCACGATAACCGTAAAGCATGTCTTCGTAGGTTTCTATTGGGCCGATAACCACATCAATTGGGTTGTTTTTCATGTCCATCCAGGCCATATCTGACGCCTGGTATTCATTACTCAACAACGCATCTGCTCGAAGGTTAAGGTAATTGGCAAATTGTGGGTCTTTGGCTAGTTTGCTTGCTTTACGTAACAAGTCGGCCGTTTTGGTTAATTCGTCTTTATATTTAACGGCATACGAGATGGCTTTTAACTTACCGCCATCATCACGTTCAACAATAGAATATAGGCCTTTGCTATCAGCGAACGATTGGGCTTCAAAGGTCTGCTTAGTAATGTCGTGGGGATAGAATTCTGCGCCCAGTGGTTTTTCTTCATAGCCGGTCAAAAATGGCTTATCACCATCTAGTCGGTCCCAAGGGCCATAGTTGATGTCGGCGAATTTTCGGACTTTAGGGTCTTTTATCTTTGCTAAAAAGTCGGCTTTGTTTTCGCCAAAAGCTTGTTTCCAATACAATTGGTCCATAATTGCAGCCGCATCAATCAATAAAGCAATCATCTTTTGCTGGTTGGCATTCAAATGCGACAGGTCGGTTTTTAGGGTAACTGTTTTGTAGATATCTAGCCGTTGCTCAAATCCTGGTTTGAGTTGCAGTGCATTTTCGTGTCCTGTAGTTTGAGTATTATCGGCTGAACCACAACCTGTTAAAGTCAGTGATGTGCCCAGTAAAAGCGCAGTGGTGAGTTTTGATACTTTCATGTAGAAAACCTGTCTTTGTTATTTTTTCGTTAATTTATGATTATAAACCCAATGACTCAGTTTTTGCTTTGAAATTTTGCTACTGGAGCTGATGTTTTGTCTATCAATTAATCAGTTGGGCGGTGTTATTGTGATTAAGCTGTGGTTGGGTCAATTTTATTGTTCAAAGTGGTAAAAAAAATTATCTTTCTGTCAATTTTGGACGATACTTGTTGTAAAAATAGCACTAATACAACTAGAAAGAATAAAGGAAATTCTATGTCCACAGAAAATGCCTTGCTCACCATTTTAATCGAAAAAATCAATAACGACACTATCACCTTACCGACCTTACCAGAGGTCGCGGTAAAAATTCGTCGTGCAGCAGATGACCCTGATATTAACCTAACACGAATGGCTGATGTCATTGCGCAAGACCCTGCATTGTCTGCGCGAATGATGAAAGTGGCCAATAGTGCGTTTATGGGTAGAGCGGTAAAGGTTGAAACCATTAATCAAGCAGTGACCAGAATTGGTTTGCGGCAGATAAAAAATATCGCCACGGCAATGGCGATGGAACAATTATTTGTATCTAAAAACACCCTGATTAAAAGCTATCTTACCAAGGCTTGGCAAAAAACCGTTGAAATATCTACAGTGGCCATAGCATTGATGCAGGTGTATTTGAAAGAAAACCGCCATGGTGCTTTGAATCTCGACACTATTACATTGGCTGCATTGGTGCATAATATTGGGGTTCTGCCAATTTTGACTGAAGCAGAGCGTCACGAAGATGTTTTTGCCAACCCACAGTTTTTAGGACAGGCAATTCAAAAGCTGGCTGGGCGCATTGGTAGTTCAATCATGAAAGCTTGGGACTTCACCCAAGATTTTGTTGAAGTAGCCGAAAAGTGGAGTGATTTTAACTTTCAGTATGACGAGGCGGCCTACGTCGATTTTGTCAGAATTGGCGCGTTGGTGACCGGGGTATTGAAAAACATCGAAAATAAAGAAGCCATGTTGCAAGGTTATGTCGACAAAGGTATTTTACCTTCGGTTGATTATCTTGAAAGCGATGAATTTTTGGCTCAACTTGAGGAAGTTAAAGCGGCGTTTGCTTGATACCATCGCAAATACCCCCGAAAATACCAATGAGTAGACAAAAAAAGAGCAGGCACTAGGCCTGCTCTGTTGTTTTAGGTAAGTGTCTTAGCAAAGCGCTATAGCTGTTCTACTTGATCAACCAAATAAGGCAGTAATTCGGCAAATTCAGCCGCCATTAAAGTAAAATCAGCATCCATCTTCGCTAACTTATCTTCATTGGGAATATCATCATTTTGTTCTTTGATTAAATCCGTAAACTTCACCCGCTTCAATGACAAATCATCTGTAATAATGAAAGAGACTCGGTCTTGCCATAATAACGCCAGTCTGGTGACTTGTTTGCCGGTATCAAGATGACGCATCACTTCGTCAGCGGTTAAGTCTTGTTGCTTGAGTCTAACGATAGCGCCGTCTTCTTCTGGAGATTTAAATTCTGCTTCCATTTCTAGACTAAATTGGCTAGGAAGTGAATCATTCTTCAACCAGTGGGTTAACAATACTTCTATCGTGCCTTCTTTACGGATGGGCTCGACAGGCAAGCTACCAATGGCTTTGCGCAATAAGGCCATAAAGTCGTCAGCCTTGTTTTTGCTCGAAATATTAAGAATCAACAATTGGGTATTGGTGTCGATATAACCATTAACGTAAGATGATTTGGTGAAAGCTTGAGGCAGAAGTGAGTGAATAATGTCTTCTTTGATTTGATCTTTTTCTTTCTTCTTTACCGGGCGGCCTTCAGCTTTTTCGATGTTGGCTACTTTTTCTTCAAGCAAATCTTTGATAACGCTAGATGGCAGAATTTTTTCTTCTTTTTTCGCTCTGAGCAAAATATTACCGCTGCCCTCGTGGGTATAGGCGCTGCTATTGTGGCCTAATGCCGAGGTCCAACCGAATTTTGACATGTCGAGCGTGCCGCAAGGGGTGAACTTTAGCTCATCCAGTGCTTTTTCCAATTGTTCTTGGGAAGTATCAAAAGGCTTGGTAAACTTGAAAAAGTAAATGTTAGAAAACCACATCGGTTTAATGATCCTTAAAAAATGGTAGGGCGACATGATAGCGAAGTTAATAATATTAAGCATCTCAATTTTTGCAATAGCGCAACTAATGCCGGGCTTTAAGTTAAAAAAGCCGTATACAGCGATATTGGTGGCCGTGGTCTACAGCCTAGTTAATTTCTTTTTAGGATGGATCTTGGTGGGCTTGGCGTTGCCATTTATGGTGCTGACACTGGGGTTATTCACGTTTGTTATCAACGCTTTTTTGCTATGGGTAACCGACAAAATCCTCGAAGATTTTGAGATAGACAACATTAAAACCACATTGATTGCGGCTGTTGGTATTACCTTAATTAACGGTATTTTGAACTGGATTTTCTAAATTATTGTCTGCGGCTACTAAAATAAAAGCTTCACCACGGACAGATACATGGATGTATTGAGTTAGAGCAATGCAGGAGCGATTGCCGAGGCTCGGAGACGCGGAGGTTCACGGAGAATAAATTGAAAAAGAAGAAAAGCAGTTGACCATATTTTTCTTTGTTTTAGGTTTTTATTTTTTATCTTTTGTTTTTCCTCCGTGAACCTCCGTTGCTCCGTGCATCCGTGTGAGGGCTCTTGACCTTAAGGCCGTAGGCCAATACTAAAAGACCTAAGCGTTCTCATCCAAGAAATCGCTCTGAGCAAAGCTATTGACTTTAGGAAAGGTGATTTTGTACTTAAGCCCTTTGCCAATGCCGCTTTGGGCGACAATTTCACCGTCTAGGGTCTGGCGTACTAGGTTGTAAACTATGTGCGTGCCAAGGCCGCTACCGCCCTGATCGCGTTTGGTGGTAAAGAAGGGGTCGAAAATTTGACTTAACTGCGCTTCGCTCATCCCTTTGCCATTGTCTGAATAATTAATGGTGATATCTTGTCCATCATCTTCAATATTAATTACCATCTTGCCCTGTTGTTTTTGTTCAAAGCCATGGATCACCGAGTTTAAAATGAGATTGGTGAATATCTGTGAAATCGCCCCTGCAGGAATTGACAGTTCAATGTCGGGTGGGCAGCTTATCTCGATTTGATGTTTGCGCTTTTTCAGCTTCGGTGACAGGGTGTGAATAATTTCGTTCAAATAGACTTTGAGGTTAATGGTGCGAATGGCTTCGCTGGCCTGATCGACAGTGATTTGCTTGAAGCTAGCGATAAGCTCAGATGCCCGCTGTAGATTCGACATCAACAAAGCAGAGCTTTGCTTGGCCTCGCTGATAAAGTTCTCTAGCATTTTGGGGCTTAATGTTTTGGCCGCAAACTCCTGCTCAAGTGTGGCTAGCTTGTCTTCTAAAAAGGTGGTGGCGGTCACACCAATGCCGATTGGCGTGTTAACTTCATGGGTTAAACCGGCAACTAAACCCCCGATGGCGGCAAATTTCTCGTTTTGAACCAAACGGTCTTGGGCTTGATTGAGTTCATCGACCATTTTTTCAAGCTCTGCTTGATTGGTGGTTAATTCATCTTCTTTTTGACGGCGTTTGTTGACCTCTTGAGTCAGTTCTTTTTGTTGATATTCCAACTGTTGCTTTTGTTGTTGTAAATCAATCATGGCGTGCGACAGGTTAGAGGTTTTGCGAGCGACTTCTTGTTCCAGCGTCAAGTTATGTTTGTCGAGTTTGTCGTTGCTGAGCACCAAATCTTGTTTGGCTTGTTCTAACTCTTGTTTGTATTGTTGAACCTTAGTGATTAAACGGTTGAAAGCAGATTCCATCACGTTTAATTCATTATTGCCGCTAGAGTGAATATTGAGCCGTACACCAGATAAATCGTCTATTTCTAGCTCTTCAATCTGCTGGGTTAGTTCGTTGAGCGGGTCGGTTAAATGACGGCGAAAAGAATATAAAAACAAAAAGATTAGAAATAAGGTTTTGATCACCGCGTTGCCAACCAAAAAATAAATACTGATGAGAATACGGTCGATAACGACTTCGCGGCTAGAAATTAAGGTGACATCACCGACATGGGTGGCGCGGCCTGAGAATTCAAAAATCAGTGGGAATGCATAACCAAATAAACCCGTTACTGAGTCATCTAGTGGTATACCCTCTGAAATGAGGGCTTTGGCGTAACGTTCATCAATTGCGGGTACTAATCCCAGTTTACTGATGATTTCTTGATTGTCATCCCTGACCACAATGCCTTCAATCATTGGAATAGCGAGCAATCCCTCGGCAATAGTGACTGCTTGCTGAGTATTGAGCTCCCAAATTGCGCGTGTCAGGCTACCGCTAAAAGTCTTTTGTAAGGTGACTAATTCGCCGGTGATGTGGCTTTTACTGGTAATATATTCACCAACAACTTGAAAGCACGTTACAGCAAAAGTCAATAAAAAATAGACTGACAAAACGGTTGTTAAAAGTTTCTTTGATAAACTCTCAGTCTGCATGTATGTGCCTGATATAGTTGTTAATTATTGTGATATGCATGGTAATAGATATGTCGATTTTGTATGGATGCACTAGGAGTTTACGCCGTTTAGAACTTAAATAGTGGTCTATTAAACTTAGCCAACTAAAGCTGAAAAATAAATAAAAACACGACTTAAATCGTCTATTAATTTGGCCCTGTCAAAAAACGATTTATAACTATCATAGTTTTAATTTTTATAAGAAAATATTTTCATTAAAAAACAATAAGTTAAAGATGAATATTGAGTTTGTCGAGAACTTTATCCAATTTTCATCATTTTAATCCTGTCTTTTTGCTTTTACTGTGTTAATTTAATTACAGATCACAAGATAACGCTGTCAACTACAACAAATGGCGTTGTTTTAACCCAATTAAGCTAAATCAAACTAAAGTAGACAAATTTAAAATGAAACTGATTACGACAACCATCAAAACCCGCACCTTGACCATTATTGATGGTTGAGTCGCCTCGTTTTGTTGTTGTCAATGAAGCCCGAGGTTAACCCCCTCGGGCTTTTTTTTGGTCTAGATAAATCTGCAAAGCCAGCTTCATTTAGTTCTAAAAAAGTAATTTTAAAAATGGTGACAAGAAACAGTAGCAAAAAACTAAGTGATATTTTGTTTTTATCAAATAACTAAGCTGGGAAGAAGAGCAATGAGAGTTTTAAAGTTTGGTGGTTCATCGGTGGCCAATGTGCAACGCATCGAAAACGTTTGTCAATTGATTGCAAACCAGGCTCAAACCAGCACCTTGACCGTTGTTTTGTCTGCCCCAAAAGGTGTGACAGATATGTTGGTTGAACTGGCTCAGTTGAGCCATGCTGGCGATGAATACCAGCAACAATTAACCAGCCTTGCCGATTTTATGTCAACACTGGTCGGCGGATTCAGCGAGGCGCTTGATGAATCTGCAATAAGCCAGTTAAACCAATTTGTTAGCGCTAAACTAGACCGTATCGGCACTTTGCTCGAAGGCGCAAAATTGTTGCAACACTGCCCTGACCACGTTAAAGCACAAATCACCAGCTGTGGCGAACACGTCAGTGCACAAATAACAACAGCGCTGCTCAATAAAGCTGGCTTTGATGCGGTTGTACTCGACCCTACGCAATGTATCAGGGCTAAAGGCGACTACCAGCACGCCAGCGCAGATATGGAAGCGACCACGGCGCAAATGCGAGAAGTGCTGGCTAACAATAAAGCCCAGATTTATATCTTGCCGGGGTTCATTGCAGCCAATAAGCAAGGACAACTGTGTACCCTTGGTCGCAATGGTTCTGATTACAGCGCCGCCATCATAGCCTCGTGTATCGGTGCAGAGGTTTGTGAAATATGGACCGATGTTGATGGTGTATACAGCGCCGACCCACGCATGGTTAAAGATGCGATTCTAATTGAACAATTGTCTTACAAAGAAGCGATGGAGTTATCTTATTTCGGTGCAAAGGTATTGCACCCTAAAACCATCAGGCCACTAGCGCTTAGCCAAATTCCTTGTGTTATTAAAAATACACTTTCTCCTGAGCAACCTGGTACTTTGATTAATAACGAAAGCCAAACTGCCCCGGTTGCCAAAGCCTTGTCTTGTCTTGAAGACTTAACAGTGATGACGGTATCTGGTGCAGGCGTTAAGCAAATGGTAGGCATGGTAAGCCGAGTATTTGCTACTTTGGCGAAAAACGACATCGCTGTTGTATTAACAACTCAATCTTCGTCTGAAATGAGTATCAGTTTTTGTATTTATCAAGAATCTGCAAAGCGGGCCAAAGAAGCACTAGAAAACGAATTTGAACTTGAACTTGAAAATGATTGGTTAAATCCAGTCGCATTGTTTGAAGATGTGGCAATTGTTTCATTGGTGGGTGATGGTATGCAGGCCAAAAAAGGCACTGCGGCTAAGTTTTTTGCATCACTGGCTCAAGCTAGAGTTAACATCGTTGCCATCGCGCAAGACTCTTCAGAAGGGGCCATTTCAGCGGTTATCGAGCGAAAATACCATGGCGCAGCCATAAAGGTATGTCACGAGAACTTCTTTACTCACGTGCCAAGCATCGATTTATTTGTGGTTGGCTGCGGGGTTGTTGGCAGTGAATTTATCAATCAGGTCGAAAAACAACGCCAAATGTTAGACCGCCGTAACATCAGAATGCGCGTTTACGGTATTGCTAACAGCCAAAACTTATTGCTTGATTCGGCAGGTATGGCACTTAAAGATTGGCAGCAACGATTACCGCAAGCCGAGCAAGGTTTCTCGCTAGACAACTTGGCTGAATTTGTTAAGAACAACCACTTGATCAATCCTGTTTTGGTCGACTGTACATCCAGTGATTATATCGCCAAACAGTATGTTGATTTTCTTGCGGCGGGTTTCCACGTGGTTACGCCCAATAAAAAAGCCAACACTGATTCAATGGAATATTACCAACAATTGCGTAAAACGGCATTGAGCCAAAAAAGACGATTTTTGTACGAAACCACAGTTGGCGCCGGTTTGCCGGTCATCGACACGTTGCAAGGTTTGTTTAATGCAGGTGACCAAATGGTTGGTTTTGAAGGCATATTGTCTGGTTCTTTGTCATATATCTTTGGCAAACTCGATGAAGGCATGACCATTTCTCAAGCGACTAGCATTGCCAAAGATAATGGTTTTACTGAACCCGATCCGCGTGATGACTTAAGCGGTATGGATGTAGCGCGAAAATTACTGATCATGGCACGAGAAGCGGGCATTCAAATTGAACTGGATGACATAGAGGTTGAGTCTTTGTTGCCACCATCGTTTGACGACAGCGGCTCTGTAGAACAATTCATGCAAAACCTCGAAGGGTTGGATAACGTTTACCGCGAGCGTATTCAGCAGGCCAAAGATAAAGGCCAGGTATTGCGATATGTCGGTAAAATCAGCGGCGATAAATGTTCAGTGTCTGTCCTCAATATTGACAGCGATAATGCTTTATATAATGTTAAAGATGGCGAGAATGCCTTGGCCATCACAAGCCTTTATTACCAGCCAATTCCGTTTGTTATCAGAGGTTACGGGGCTGGCGCAGAAGTGACTGCGGCTGGTGTTTTTGCCGATACGCTCAGAACATTGTCTTGGCAGCAGGAGGTTTAAAATGGTTAGTGTTTATGCACCTGCATCAATCGGTAATGTCGGCGTGGGGTATGATTTACTCGGCGCGGCTGTATCGCCAATTGATGGTACGCTGCTTGGTGATGTAGTTACTGTAACAGGCGAGGTTCAAGATGATTTTCAGTTGAGCGTGAAGGGTTCATTTGTTGACTCGCTACCGCAAGACCAAAAACAAAACATCGTCTATCAGTGCTGCGTTTATTTTCGTAATAGCCTATTAGAATCACGTGCACAGGTGCCTTTTTTAGCGTTAACGCTAGACAAAAACTTGCCTGTGGGCAGTGGCTTGGGTTCTAGTGCCACTTCAATTGTGGCAGCGTTACATGCCCTCAATGAATATTTTGAGAAGCCGTTTGAGCAAAGCCAGCTGCTCACCATGATGGGCAAATTCGAAGGGCAATTAAGTGGCTCTGTGCATTATGACAACGTTGCCCCGTGCTATTTGGGCGGTCTGCAATTGATGGTGAATGACGAAGATATTTGTCAGTCACTGCCAGTGCAAACGGACTGGTATTGGGTGATGGCCTACTCTGGCATTAATGTTTCGACCAAAATGGCCCGAGATGTGTTGCCAAAGCAAATCAGTATGGCGACAGCCATTGAATATGCACGCAATTTAGCGGCCTTTGTTGATGCGCTGCATAAAGATGAAGGCGTTAAAGCGGGTGGGTTTATTCGAGATCCCATTGCCGAACCACATCGGCGCCATTTGCTGCCGGGGTTTGATGAAGTGACATCAAAGCTCAAGGCACAAGGGGCAATCGCTTGCGGTATTTCTGGCTCAGGGCCAACGCTTTTTGCCATCACCGATTCGCTCGAAAAAGCCGAGCAATTCAAAGCTTTATTGGTGAAAGATTACTTACAAAACGAGCAGGGATTCTGTACCATCTGCTCCATAGATCAACAAGGGGCGCGGGTATTACCCGAGTCTCCATAGTACTGGAATTTTACATGCAACTTTATAATCTTAAACAACCTGCGCAACAAGTTTCGTTTGAACAAGCCGTATTACAAGGGCTTGGTCAACAACAAGGGCTGTTCTTTCCAAAGAACCTCAAGCCGATTGAAGATATCGATGCGCTGCTGAATATGGATTTCAACAGCCGAAATGCCAAAGTCTTGGCCCATTTGCTCGATAACGAATTGAGTGAAGAAGTACTAAAAGGGATGCTTGACGAAGCTTTTACCTTTAAAGCCCCAATTAGCAAAGTTGATGACAATAGTTACTGCTTGGAATTGTTCCATGGCCCAACATTGGCATTTAAAGATTTTGGTGCCCGCTTTATGGCTCAGTGCCTTAAGCGTTTTGGCGGCGAAGAGAAATTAACTATTGTGACTGCCACCTCTGGTGATACAGGCGCTGCTGTCGCTCATGCCTTTTACGGTATGGACAGTGTCGATGTGGTGATCATGTATCCCAAAGGCAAAATCTCGTTGCTTCAAGAAAAAATGTTTTGCACCTTGGGTAAAAACATCAAAACCATTGCAGTTGAAGGCACTTTTGATGATTGTCAGCAATTGGTTAAGCAAACCTTTGATGACCAAGACTTACGTAGCCAAATGCGCTTGAACTCTGCCAATTCTATTAATATCAGCCGCATCGCTGCACAAGTTTGTTATTACTTTGAAGCCGTCGCGCAGCTTAAGCAACAAAATGCCGACGATAAAGTGGTTATCTCAGTGCCTAGTGGTAACTTCGGTAATCTCACGGCTGGCCTAATGGCTAAGTGCTTAGGGCTGCCTGTAGAGCGTTTCATCGCTGCAACCAACGTTAATGACACTGTGCCTCGTTATTGGCAAACGGGTAACTGGGAGCCTGCGGTAACTGTGCCTACGCTGTCAAATGCTATGGATGTTTGCGAGCCTAACAACTGGCCACGAATCGAAGAAATGTTCAAAGTCGGTTTACTTGATAAGTCATGCCTAAGCACCACTATGGTGGATGAAGAAGATACTCAATTGTCGATGCGTCAGATGTATCAGCAAGACTTTACTTCTGAACCTCATGCAGCAGTGGCTTATAAAGCCCTTAAACGTAGCATTGGTGAGGGCGAAGTCGGATTATTCCTTGGCACCGCACACCCAGCTAAGTTTAAAGAAAGTGTAGAGAACGTATTGGGTCAGCCGATTGCTTTGCCTAAAGAGCTGGCAGATTGCGCGACCGAAGAGATTCTTTCGCATACTTTTGATGCCGACTATTCTGCCCTTCGAGCTTTCTTGCTGGCGCAACGGTAAAAGAGGAAAACATTCACACGGAGGCGCGGAGGCACGGAGGTTCACGGAGAAAAACAAATAAGGGAAACAAGACTAAAGTCGTTTAATGTATTTTTTGCGCTTGGTTTTAATTATTTTTTACCTTTCTGTGTGAACCTCCGCGCCACCGTGTCTTTGTGTGAAGCTCTTGACCTCTCAGTGCGCAAGGCGCGACCAACAAAGGACAACAAAGATGTCAACATGGCATGACATTATAGAATCACAAAAGCAGCAACCGTATTTGAGCGACACCTTAGAATACGTAGAACAGCGCCGCGAGCAGGGCGTGAGCGTTTTCCCGCCCCACGCTGACGTATTCAATGCGTTTAAATACACTGAGTTTGACGATGTAAAGGTTGTTATTCTTGGGCAGGACCCTTACCACGGACCAGACCAAGCCCATGGTTTGTGCTTCTCTGTGTTGCCGGGGGTTAAAACGCCGCCGTCATTAAAAAACATGTACAAAGAACTGGCTGATGATATTGAGGGTTTTGTTATCCCAGAACATGGCTTTTTGGAGTCTTGGGCAAAGCAGGGCGTGTTAATGATTAATGCTGTGCTCACGGTAGAGCAAGGCGAGGCCAATTCCCACAAACATTTGGGCTGGGAGCAATTTACCGACACCATTATTGCCAAAGTTAACGAACATCAAAGTGGGGTAGTTTTTTTGTTGTGGGGTGCACCTGCGCAGAAAAAAGGTCGCTTTATCGATACCAATCGGCATCATGTGTTAAAAGCACCACATCCGTCACCGTTGTCGGCTTATCGTGGTTTTTTTGGTTGTGGTCATTTTTCAAAGGCTAACGAGATATTGCTAGGGATGGGTAAGACGCCAATTAATTGGTCGGTTTGATAAATCTGATGGGTATTATTATTGGGAGACCCCGCCTAAACGGGGCATCTTAATTTAGACCTGTACTAGTCTTGCACTAAAGTCCCAATTCCTCCATATCCATTTCCAACGAATAATCGTCTTCACGGAGTTCCTTCATTAATTCGTAGCGGTCTCTTATCGCTTCGATTTCACGCCATTTTTGTTTCGTTGTAGATTTCTTGGCGCTTTTTGCTGGGCTTTTATTGATTTGGTTCATAGTGTTGCCTCTTTTTTATTTTTTTAAGTACTGCCTTAGCGAGCGTATTATTACCACGATTGAGTTCAAATTAGAATTACTAATTTTACGATTTATTAACAATATGTTTCCCAGCATTGTTTTTATCTGTCTTTTATCGAAAAAAGCGCCGTAATTCAACTGACTAGGGTTTTTAGTGATAAGTGGGAAATTGTGGGGTGTTAAACTAAGCAGACCAGTTAAAAGAGGGCGTATTCGGATATTGAGCGAGTGGCGGGCGGTGAACTGCCCGCCACTGCTTTTTAAAAAGGGTGTTATAAACCTGCTTTAATCATTGCTTCCAATTTTTCTTGGTCAGCAGCAAAACCTCGAATACCTTCAGATAGTTTCTCAGTTGCCATGGCATCTTCGTTCATCATCCAGCGGAATTCACCTTCGCTTAGAGCTGCTGGTGGCGCTTTTTTGTCTGCGGTATCTTTAAGTTTGGTTGGCAAGTCGCCGCGAGCCAAAGACAGTTTACCCATTAGGGCAGGGCTGATGGTCAACTTGTCGCAACCAGCTAGCTCCATTATCTCTGCGCTGTTTCTGAAACTTGCGCCCATGACGATGGTTTTGTAATCGTGAGTTTTGTAATAGTTATAAATTTTCTGTACTGACATAACGCCGGGATCTTCTGCCGGCTCATAGCTGTCTTTACCTGTCTTGGCTTTATACCAGTCGAGAATTCGGCCAACAAACGGTGAGATTAGCGTGACATTAGCCTCGGCACAGGCGCGAGCCTGAGCAAAACCGAACAATAAGGTCAAATTACAGCTGATGCCTTCTTTTTCTAACATTTCGGCAGCTTTAATGCCTTCCCAAGTGGAAGCAACTTTGATAAGTACGCGCTCTTTACCAATGCCTGCATCTTTATACATAGCGATGAGTTTATGGGCTTTTTCAATCATTGCTTGGCTGTCGAAAGACAAACGGGCATCGACTTCTGTTGAAATCAGGCCGGGGATCAGTTGATTGATTTCGCTGCCAATTTTCACGGCCAGCCAATCTGCGGCATCATCAATTTGCTGGGCAGTATCGCTCGATTGTTTCGCAGCCCATTCGGTGGCTTCACCCAAAAGGTGCTTGTATTCGTCAAGACAAACCGCTTTATAAATCAAAGATGGGTTAGTGGTGGCGTCAGTCGGTTCAAATTCTTTGATGGCGTTAATTTCGCCGGTATCAGCAACAACTTCAGTGACTTTTTTTAACTGATCTAATAGTGTTTCCATTAACAACTCCGAAAATTCCGCTCTGTTTGGAAATTAGAAAAAGCAGCGCGGGGGGTAAACTAAGGTTTTACATCGAATGATGGGTGCAGACTGCAGGATAACCTCAGCCGTTTGCCTATTAAACACTGTTTGAATGGTGTTTGACAATAAAAACCTGCCCTAAATAGTCTATTTCCTGTCTAGTTGGTCAACAAGTGTAACCCCCATAGGGAATGTTTAAGATTGAGTTGTAACTGGCAAGCTTTTTCCTATAGTCTAAAGTCTAATCAATGGGTTTCCATCAGGAGCAAGACTCGATAACTTAATGATTTTTCCCAGCAAGTTCTATTCGGACAAGAAAATACTAATTGTTGATGACTGTGAACCTATTCGTTCAGCGGTTAAAGCTATGCTGCAAAAAATTGGCTTCAATAAGATAAGTTCTGCCAATAATGGTTTGATTGCGGTTCAAAAATGCGAAGACAGCATGTTTGATTTTCTACTGGTAGATTTTAACCTAGGCGATGGTAAAGACGGCTATCAGCTGTTTGAAGAGCTTAAATTTAAAGAGCTACTTTCGCCCATTTGCTGTTTTATTATGATGAGTGCCGAAAGCCGCCGTCAAATTGTACACGGCATGATTGAGTTACAACCTGACGATTACCTACTCAAACCCTTCACTTATAAAGGCCTCGAAAAACGCTGCGGCCGAACTTATCAAAAGAAAAGTGCACTAATTAAGGTTTACGAAGCCATTTTTGAGGAAGACCCTGTAAAAGCCATTAAAGCTTGTGAAAAAGCGTCACGAAAATCCCCAGAATATGCCGGTTTAGCACTTAGAGTTAAAGGTGAATTGCTGTTAAAAACTCGTGAATATGAAACGGCCCAAAAGATGTATAAGGCTGTTTTAAGCACACGGCCATTACCATGGGCTGTATTGGGTAATGCGATAGCCAGTATTAAGTTGGGCGAATCTCGTGATGCAGAGCGGATCCTCACTGAATTGGCAGCGCTAGATGAAACCAAAGTTGAAGCGCTCGACTGGTTGGGTCGGTTGTATATTGGCCAACAAAAAAATACTCAGGCACAGGTAAAACTGGCCGAAGCCGCCAAAATCTCGCCGCGCAACATTCACCGCCAAAGAGCATTAGCCAATTTATGTATCATCAATGGTGAAATCGATGAAGCTGTTCGGGCTTTTTCTAAAATCATCACCGCATCGAGGTATTCGGTTTATGATACTCCTGAGAATTACCTTAACTTCGCTCGCTGTTTGGTCGACCTATGTGGTGAATCAAACAAACTCGATGCCGCCAAACAAATAGGCAAGGCGCTGGATGTGCTAAACAGCGTAGGCAGACGTTTTTACTCTGAGGTATACAAACCCCAAGAGTTGGTGATTCAGGCCCGTATCAATGCATCCAAAGGCAACATGGAAGAGGCCAGAGAGCAGCTTGATGAATGTGAAAAGTTAAAAGTGGCTGAATTAACCGCCGACCAATGTTTAGACAGAGCTAAAGCCTATTTTTCAACGGGCAACCTGTCAAAATCCGACGAGTATATGACCCAGTTGGATGAACTGACAGATAACGATGATTTGGTGTCGAGTACGTTAAAAGTTTTGGTTAGCAAAGAAAAAGAAGATCACGAACAATTGCGCGAAAAAATCCGCATTCTCAACAACGAAGGGCTCTCGGCCTATCAAAATGGCGTGTTTAGTAAAGCTATGGTCAGCTTCAAAGAAGCGTTTATATTTATGCCCAGTAACGCCTCGTTAGCGCTAAATTTGGTGCAATCGATTGTTAAAATCGGTGCTAATGACCAAGAATCAAAACACTTGGCCAAAAAGTGCATGGAATTGATA
>CALKGI010000116.1 GCA_938085045.1 uncultured Alteromonadaceae bacterium | reverse complement strand
AATTTATAGCATTGAGGGCAATACAGGATCCGCATATCAAAATACTGAAGGGTGATCGAGAAACGGCGCTCGCATGGATCCAGGATCAAATAGAGGTTCCATACGATGTTTAGTTCCTATTAATTTGTGGGGATCCCTCAGTCTCTGACCCCTTGATTTAGCCCCCTTGATTTACCTAGATTTAAGAGAAAACCCCGAGTATTCTTCTGCCTGATCTTTAGACTGGTTGTCTATTTGTTTGTGGTTTTTACGGGATGTGGGATGAGTCAACTGCCGGGTAGTTTAAGTGCAGATCTACTAGAAAAGCTGATCCCTTGGGCCAATCAGCCGGTTGGTGAACATGCCATTACCGCGCTGACCGGGGGAATGGACAATGCCAGCAAGTTACATTTAAAACAAGTTTTACGTGACTGTTGGCTGCGTTGCGACCAAGTTATTGACCACCGCAGTATCATGGCTACAGCCAACAAGCCAGTTGTGAAGGTAGACTTTGCAAACCTAACGCATTTCGTTGCGGCATCGGCGCTCGTTGAATTTAAACGGTTGCAAAGGTTGTATAACAACGAATTAACTTGGGGCCTTAAAAACAGCATTGATGCGTTTGTGCACCTACCGGTATCTCAGGGTGCAGATAATTCCCCCAAACTCAAAACTTCTGAGCAATCTAAAACCCTTGAACCGTCTCTGGCCAGTGAGTGGCTTATGAGTACTTCTAAGGTGAGCGACTTTAGGCGCCGTAACGGCGAGCGTTTGTTGTTGGTTAGCAAGGTGGCAATTCATTACCGAGGCCAAACTTTTGCAGCTAAAACCGCCAATATTTCGAATGGCGGTTGTTTGGTGTTAATTGATAAAGCTAGTTTATCTGAGGGGCTTTTTAATGATTTGGGTAATGCTCATGTAAACAGTCAATTCGCAATAGAGTTTGAAGTGAGCGTTGAGTATCTAGAACTAAGTGAGCAATACGGCCTTAATGTCGCGCTAATGGCTTATCAGGTGGTGAGTTTTAATGGTGCGACACCCTTGTGTAAGTTGGCACTAAAGCGCGTAGACAAAGATGGCCGAGTTGAATTCGACCAGCTTATTGCTCATTTGATGAATGAACATCGCCGCCGCAATCGCCTTGATGTCGAAAATACGGTTAAGGCGCTCACCGCCCGGTGCTGGCACTTGGCCACTATCGCTCAACTCAATGCGGTGATGGTGCTTAGCCATAAACGCGATAGGTATCATTTGTTAATTACTCAACCAAAAACCGCCAAGTTGCAAAATCAGCTAAAACTTCATCCGCATTTGTTGGCTTTTATGACCGAAATAACTGATGTGGGGCAGTGTAAGTTGTTTTTGGTTTGGACAGATGCGCAAAATTTGGTGTATGTCGCCGACCTTGCGCAGTTAACGCCGGGGAAATTGGCGGCAGTATTGATGCATTGGCGACAGGCGCTTTGGCACAAGGCCTTTATGGTAAAGGCCGACTCGCTTGACCCTGAGCTGGCCGACCTTGGTACTAGTTTGCCGTGCGATGTTGCGGCTATTGTCAGTAAACTCAACTCGCCTTTGCCAGTTAAGGTGGCACAGTTGTCGGTTGAGCTGTCTAAAATATCCTTGATTGAAGCGGTCGATTATATGATTGATGGCTTAGATGCAAAGTTGCCAAAAGGCGATAAAGATGCGCTGTCGCTCGCGCCTTTTCGGCTTATCGGCGAGGGTGGCCAGCTCAGGCAAGTGCCTTTTAGCGCAAAGGAAGATACTCAAGGCAATAAGCTCGACAGCGCATTACGAAATCTAGTGCTCAGTAATTTGCCCAAAGTGGCGATTTTTGCCAATGTGCACAAACAAACGATATCGCCGAGTGGCCTGACGGGTTATCAGTATTTACCAGCACCGTTTATTGATGATAAACACCGAGTTAAATTAAACGTGCTGTTTTCGCAAGATATTTTGTCAAAGCTGGGGGCAAAACACAGCCAAAAACAAGACATGTTGTTTGTATCAATGGTGAATGACAAAGTGAACGAGCGCTTTTTGCTTAGTGAGTTTAATTCAAAAAAAGTGATGGTTAATATTTTAAAACGCATTAATCATTGTGGCGATTTGTTTATGTTTGCCTTAGATTTAACGTCGCCTCGCACTCGCGCTGAAGACGCAATTGTCACCATTGAACACAAGTATTTGTCGCATTACAGCCCAAGCAAAGCCAAAAAATTAGATGCCAATCTGGACTTTAATTTGTCAATTCAGTTGGTGGATGTCAGCGACCTTTTACGGGTATTTGTATTGTAGTGCTGGTGTTGCTGTAGGTGTTGCTGTCAGTTTTTGATTTTGCGGCTGATTTGTTGTAGTTTGTTGAACGTTTTTAGCAACCGTCTTTTGCAATACTGCCTTTTGGATTACTGTTTTTTTTGGAACACAAGTGACTAAACCTCGTATACATTTTTCCCACGCCAATGGCTTGCCCGCATCAACTTATGCCTATTTGTTTGAAATGCTCGATGATGTCGACTTTTGTTTTGTTGAAAAAATGGGCCATGGGCGTTTTGCATTCAATGGCGATTGGTCTGTTTTGGCCGACGAATTGATTGACTCAATTGAACGCCAATCAACCGAACCTGTAATTGGCATGGGCCATTCGCTAGGTGCAGTGGTGACTTTACTTGCGGCCACAAAAAGGCCTGAGTTGTTTTCGAAGCTGATTTTGCTCGACTCTGTTTTGTTTTGTAAGCGCAAACGCTTGATATTTTGGGTAGCGCAACGTTTGGGTTTACGCGATTGGCTGGGGCCAGTTAAGCGTACGCTGGTGAGAAGGTCTAAATTTGATACCTTTGACCAAGCTTTGGCTTATTTTTCGCCTAAATCGTTGTTTAAAAATTTTCACCCGCGTTGTTTGAATGATTATGTTAAACATGGTCTAAAACCTGTTGGCGGTCTTGAAGATGATAGCGCAGGCCTTGAATTGGCTATTTCACCCTTGCTAGAAGCCAATATTTTTCGTTCGGTGCAAACTAAGGCACCAGCTGGGTTAAATAAAGTTAAGGGGGTGATGATTTACGGTGACCAAAGCAAAATTATGTGGCGTAGCGATGTTAATTGGTGGCGAAAAAGTTTGCCGAATGTCGATGTGGTTGCTTTTGAGGGCGATCACCTTTTTCCGCTAGAATCACCTGAGGAAATAGCACGGGTATTACGAAGTCACATTGGTTAAATCAAGGGTAGGGTGCCCGTGCGAAGCACGGTCCGAGGTTACGAGGAGCTATGCGCACCTTTTAGCAAGTCGTCATATCGAATGGAACGTCTCTGGCCCCTTGATTTTAATTGTTTGATTTAATAGGTTTTTTGTTCATTTCAATGTCTCTGACCCCTTGATTCTACAACTATCTGTGTTGCCAAGCGTTCAACCAATGCTCGCATTTGTGACACTGAATGCGGGTAACCGTCTTGTTGTAGGTTTCGCTGTATATAAAATGGCGTTGGTGCCTCTGTTTTACTCTCTTTTCCTTCATACCAATAGTTACCTGCAAGGGTGACTTTAGAATCGCTGCTGGCGTGAAAGAAGTCTATTTGCACGTGTAGTTGTGGGTTGTCGTTTAGCCTGTTGTTGCGGCGGTCTGGCAAAAATTGAATGGTTTGTTGTGCGCCGTTTAAGTCGGCGACCAGCGCTTTAGTCAATCCGGCTTTTAGTGGCTCGGCCCACATTTGAAAATGGGCGTAGTGGAGTTGGTGATCGGCCATCTGCATCACCAATTGTGCTTGGTTGAGGTATTCGGGCAGTTCTAATACCTTGAGGATGACAATTTTGTCTTTTTGCACCTTTGCCGGTGGCGTTGTTTGGCTGCTATTGAGTAGGTAATAGCTGGTGGTTGGCACCACTTCTGCGGCGCAACCCATTAATAGGCTTAGCATTAAGATGGGGAGCGTTTTTGCTAGATTCATTTTTTTATTCATTGTGAGTCTCCAGAGTGTTTTTTCGGCTCAATGGGGTCTGGCGTGCCGGGGTCAAACACTAGCCCGTTTGGTTGGTGTTTTAGTTGTTTTAACAAGGGTCTGAGTTCGTGCATGGCTTGTGTTACTGCCGACAGGGTTTTGCGCAAATCTTCGTAACCGGTTGAACCGGCTGATAAGTCTCGGGTGAGAATTGCCACGTTTTTGAGTGCATCGGTCAGCTGTTGGCTAACTTGCTGTTGGTTGGCGTCTGATAGTAGGGTTTCGAGGTTTTTGCTGGCCCCTTGCAAGTCTTTGGCTGTGTCGGTTAGGGCTTTGGCGGTTTGGGTGAATTCTTCCATCAGTTGGTTGGCGTTGCCCGATATTCTTTCTAATGGCAGTTTGTTTAGGCTGTCCATAAACTGGCCCGCTTTTTTGGTGATTTGCGAGAAGTCGTCATCGATGGTGGGGATCACTGCATAGTCACCAAAACTGTCGATGGTGTCTACTGGTTGCTCGGGGTAGTGTTGCATGTCGACGAACAAGCTGCCTGTCAGTAAATTGCCGGTTTTTAGGCTGGCTTTTAGGCCTTGTTTTACCCAAAGCTTGTGCTGTTGTTTCATTCTGGCCACGCCTTGTGCGTTGTCGGGTAAGCCGACTCGGCCCGGTTGAAAGCTGACCAATATTGGTATTCTTATGGCTTCGGTAAATAGTGGTTGATCTGTTTTGTCTTGTTTTTGTAGCATATCGACCGATTCAACCTGCCCAACATGAATGCCGCGATATTCCACCGGGGCACCAACCCGCAGCCCTCGTATGGTGTTGCTAACAAATACTACGTATTTAATTGTTTCTTTGTAACGCTCGTCGCTGGCGGTTTTGTAGTCTTTGTAAATATCAAAATCGGTGCGCTCCACGATTTTTGTGCCATGCGCCATGCCCTCTGGCACATCGAATGTGACGCCATTGGTGAGTAGGGTTTCGAAGTTGCCAGTGTTCACCGACAGGCCATCGGCGGTTAAGTCGATTTGTAATCCGGTTACATCCCAAAACTTGGTGTTGCTGGTCACCAACTCGTGATAAGGCGCTTTGATGAAGGCGTTGTAATAAACAATGCGCTCTTCAAAATTAAAGTAGATGTCTTCAAACTGGCCGACTGTTAGCCCTTTATAGATGATAGGGTCGCCTTTGGAGTAAGCAAATTGGTCGTCGCTGTTTAGTGTTATGTGCAAACCCGGGGTGCCTGCTGGCGTGACTGGTGGGTCTTCTAAGGCGACAAAGTCGGTGCGGGGTTTGTCGTCTGAACCCGGCGACACTTCGATGTAAACGCCAGATATCAATGTGCTAAGGCCCGACACGCCAGTGTGGGTTATTTGCGGCGATACTACCCAAAATTCGGTGTCGTCAATCAATAAGTGCGCCGCATTTTTGGCCAGTCTTGCGGTGATGGTAACCCCATTTGAGCCATCGTTTAGGGTGATGCCTGTGACTTCGCCAACGTTAACGTGGCGCGATTTTATTTTGGTTTTACCTGCTTCCATACCTTCGGCCGATTCGAAATGTATGGTGATCAACGGCCCTTCGTTGCTCCATTGGTAATAGACCATCCAGCCGCCAATGAGCAGGGCAACAAACGGAATTAACCAAATCGCTGAGATAGATTTCAACGGTTTTATTTGTGCTTCTTGATTTTGCGTTTGTTCAGTGTTCATTATCAGCTTCTGTTTTAAATATCAAATGAGAGTCGAAGGTCATGGCCGCCAGCATGGTGACAATCACTACCCCGCAAAAGGCCAGTGACGCGCCACCGGGGTAAATACTCATGGTATTGCCCAGTTGAATGAGGCTGACGAGGATGATCACGACATAAACGTCGACCATCGACCAGCGCCCTACAAATTCTGCAATGCGGTAAAGTACAATTCGTTCTTGGGTGAGGTGCGTGTGCCTGCGCTGTACGGTGTAATTGAGCCAAATCAACACCAGTATTTTGGCCACGGGCACGGCTACGCTGGCGATAAATATCACGGCAGCTATGGGGTACGAACCCATGTGCCAAAGCAAAATCACCCCACCAAGTATGGTGCTAGGGTCGTCTTGCCCGAGTAGCCGGGTGTTCATTATTGGCAGCATGTTGGCGGGAATATACAGCACAACAGAGGTGATGATCAGCGCCCATGTTTTTTGAATGCTGATGCTGCGGTCGTTTGCATGGTGTTTTACTTCAAGAGTCTCTTTGCTCACTTTATTGAGTAATTTATAAAGTTGATGTTTGTCTAGGTGCAACACCATTGCAGTGAGTGCGACAGAAAATAAGATGTAGGCAAAAAATGATGGCCCAAGGTTGATGTCGGCCAGTGAAATAATTTTTATCAGGCTTACCAAAGCGCCTATTAAAAAAATCTCGGCCATTGACCACGGCAACAACCAAAAAACCATGTCTAAAACCCGTTTGCCATGGCGCGGGTAGCGACCCTGTTTTAGTGGAAACAGCAAGTAAATCAAGCTTAAAAGAATGACCAGAGGTATAACAAAAATGGTCACCAGTTCCATCACCGCTAAGGTGTGATATTCGTTGTCGATGAGTATATTGAAGCTGGCAACAACGTCTATGGTGCGCTCTAACCCATTAGATTTAAACGATAAAAATTCGAACGGCAGTGAGGCAGCTAGAAAAATCAAGGCGGTGAAAGCGAAGGCTAAAATGCGGTCAATTGAGTTGGTGTGTTTGGCGGTTAGCACAAATCCACAGCGCGGACATTGCGCTTTATGGCTGTCGGGTAAAGGGGGGATGTTACAGCTCAAGCCACATTCGTGACAGATGATGTTGTCTTGGTTTGAGGTTGGCACGAGTGTATTTATGTTAGATTCTTGTTTGTTTAGGGAGTAGCCAGATTTTAGTGGGTCTGGCAGGTGATGTCCAATTTGTTATTGCTCAGCTTTTTCTGCCAAAAAAACCTGCATATCGTCATTGTTAACTCGCTCGTAAATATCTTCAACCGATAAGGTAACATCAATAGAATCGAGGGTGATTTGGTCACCGATGACATAATACGTAGAGGCCCAGTTTTCGCTGCGACGAAAGACAGTAATTTCACATTTATCTTGTTCTACTAGCAAATATTCCTGCAAAGATGGCAGGTTAAGATAAGCGATTTTTTTAGTGGTGATATCTGTTTTTCGGGTAGAGCGAGAAAGTACTTCAACGATTACAGATGGGGCGTGTTTTACTCGGCTAGTATCGGCATCATCGTCTTCGCAAATCACCATGACATCGGGGTAGAACATATTGGTGCCAGCTTTGACCAGAACATCGGCAATAAATGGTTTGCAGGATTGTCCGCGCAATTGTTGATGCATTGCCACGTATATATTGCCTGAAATTGAATTATGATCATCCGTTGTGCCGGTCATTGCATAAACCTGACCGTCAATAAGTTCATGTTTTACTTGAGCGTTTACTTCACCATCGACGAACTCTTGTTCTGTTATTGAAAGCTTGTGCGCAGTATTCATAAACAACCTTTTTTGCAATGTCAGTAAACCAATAACCCCAGCCTAATCAATCCTTGGGCAAAAAACAATATGCTATTTAGGGTGTGTTTTGTAGAGGTCGGCCCCAGTGTCTACCTTTGTTAAAAATTATACTGTATTTCAATGTGTTGCGTATTCAAGGGCAATCACGGGGGATTGCCCCCACGATTGCCAAATCCTCTAAATCTAAAGACTGGCGCACCCACTATGAGTTTGTACTAATTCCTTAACATCAACCACGCCTGTCCAATAAACAATGGAATGTTTTCTGATACCACCTCACCATGTAATTCGGCCAGTTCATTTAGTGTTTTGCCCGCAATACAATCGTTCATGAGTTTGTATTGCTCTTCGTTTAGGGCATAAACCTGTGGGATTAAGTCGGTTCTGTGAATGAGGTGGTGGTAGGTTTGTTGGTTGTCTTGTACGGCTTCATTGCCTTTGTCGTTGCGGTTGTTGTGCCAAATTTGCCAGACTGGCCATTGGTTTTCTAGCAGTTGTACGCTGGTATCTAAGGCGAACTTTAAGTCGTCTGGGTCTTGGCTGGTCACTTCAAAAACAGAGTTGGCATCGGCAAAATAGCAAATGTGAAACGCCCATTCAAAACGGGCTAGTTCTGGTAGGTAAAAGTAGTCTTTTAGGTCTTGGTGTTGCTCTATGGCTTGCGCTAAAAACTGGTCGAAGTCTTTGGCGTGAAAGTTTAAATCCCAGTGATCAGACGTACATTTTTCGATGTAAGTGATGGCCAGTTGACTAAAAACTGCTTCGCCGAGAATCTGTAAGCATACCGGATAGAGCCCTTCTAGTGCGCTTGAACGAGCACCTATGTGGTTGGCTTTGTATATTTCTACCCGGCGCTTGGCGTTTGGTTTGACGCTTGTGTTGTCAAAATTGTTGTTGTCTTTTACTAAGGCTCTAAAGACTGGGCTTGGGTTACCCGACAGTTCGTCCATAAAGGCTTGTTGCAGTTGTTCGAGGGATAATTGGCTCACTTTTCGCCACCGTTTACTGCTTGATTCATGATTTTTTGTGCTTTGGCTGCTTCGCCCATTAGTGTGGCGAGGTCGGGTAAGTCGTTGTCCCATTCTATTTGGGTGGGTATGCCGGGTTTTCGTTGTTGAAGCTGTTGGTATAACTGCCAAACAGGGTCTGCCACTTTGTTGTTGTGGGCGTCGAGCAAGTAATCGCCTCGGTCGTCAAATCCAGCTAGGTGAATTTCTTTGATGCGCTCTAGAGGCAGTTGGTTGATGATGTTTACAGCGTCGATTCCGTGGTTTTGTTGGTTAACGTAAACGTTGTTCACGTCGAACAACAAGTCGCAGTCGGCTTGTTTGGCCAGCTCACTAATAAATTCGATTTCGGTTAGGGTGCTGTGGTTAAATTCGATGTAGTTAGTGGCGTTTTCGAGCAATATTCTTCTGCCCAAATAGTCTTGCACTTGCTTGGTGCGCTCAATAAGGTTGGTCAGTGCTTCTTCGGTGTAGGGCAGGGGTAATAGGTCATGCGCATGGCGGTTGCCTGCACTGGTGAAGCAAATGTGATCAGATATCCAACTGATATCATAGGTGTTGGCCACCCGTTTAATTTGTGCCATGTAATCCCAGTCGATAGGGTCGGTAGCACCAAGCGACATGCTCACGCAATGCATGGTAACTGGGTAGCGCTCACGAATAGCGTGCAAGTGTGCAGGGGTGATGCCGCCGGTGCAAAGGTGGTTGTCGGCCAGTATTTCAAGCCACGGGATATCGGGTTGTTCGGTCAATATTTGTTGTATGTGCGGGGTGCGTAAACCTATGCCAGTGCCGCTGATTTTGTTTGAGCCAAACATGTTGGATTTTCCCGGGGTTATTTGGGGGGTATGATACGCAAACGATTATAAGCTTAAAAGAATTAAACGATGAAAAAATGAAAAACCCTCACGCCCGGAGGATGGGGCGAGGTACGAGCCGACGTTAGCGCTTGCGCGTAACCCATCGGTTAACATAACCCAACTCAAACCTTTAATGGTACAATAATTCAACCCAACGCAAGCTATTGATGATGTATTTTATCGGTATTATGTGGCATCGAAAAAATCATATTTAAGGCCGGTGTTAGCCCAACGTAACCGATGGGTTACAGCTCGTACCTCGCCTAACCCATCCTCCGTGTGAGGCTTAAATAGGTATGCGCAAAGCATCCGTGTGAGGTTTGCATAGGTTTTTATGTCCGTCTCAGGGATGCGCCACAATAATCACGGCCTTACAGTGTTTCTCGACACAATCGAGTACCCGGTGGCTGTTTACTGGGTCGAGTGAGGCCAGTGACTCATCTAAGATAATCAACTCTGGGTGTTGTAAGATGGCGCGAGCGACAAATACTCGGCTCTTTTCGCCGTGCGATAACGCCCAGCCCATGTCGCCTACCACTTGCATCAAGCCAGCAGGCATGGTGCTTAGTAAAGTGCCCAGTCCAAGTTCTTCGCAAATCATTCTGGCTTCATCCATTTGTTCTTGCTCTGCTGGCCACTGGGCACCAAGCAGTAGGTTGAACGCTAGGGTTTCGGTAAATAGGTAGTTTTCGTGATACTGGGGCACCATCACTACTTTTGAACCCCACTGCTCTTTAGACAGCATGTTTTGCTCGATGCCGTTGAGCAATATGCTGCCGCGACTAGACGGGCGAATGCCTGTTAGCAATGAGATAAGGGTCGACTTGCCAGATCCTGAATGCCCTTCGAGTATGATTTTGTCTTTGTTGTTCAATCGTAGGTTGAATCCGTCGAGTACGTTGACGTCTCTGCCGGGGTAACTGTACGCCAAGTCGCGCACTTCAAGCAGGTGCTGGGCAGCTGCTTGAGTCGTTGACGTACTGGGTTGCGACAGGTCAGTTTTTATTTCTCTTTGTGGTGGTGGTCCGGTTAGCATCAACGAGATATTTTGCCACGCTACCAATACTCTAATGGCTTGAATGTAGATATTTGATAATTCGGCGATGGCAATGCCAATTAATAACCACACCCCAGCCGCAGCGGGTAGGTCAACAAAAGCGTTGGCATCGTTGTTGGTAATAAACATATACAACAATACGCTGAACCCCAGTACGTTCCAGATTGTTGGCACCAAGGTGTACAGCGCTTGCCATTTGTTACGTAGGGTTTGCACGGTTAAAAACGATTTTAATAGGCTATCTTGTGCTTTATTACGCAAAAAGGGGTCTTCTTGCACCCGGCGAGTTCGGTGGCCAATCATCAGTTCAGCCATGTTGTGGGTTAAGGTTATGCGTTGTGCAGTCCAATTGACTTCTATTTTATAGAGTTTGTACATCACAATTATGGCAACTGTGCTGGCGACAAAAAATGCCAATAAAAAGCCCCAAAGTTGGGCAATGATGAGTGCGGTCATGGCGATAAATAAGGTGATAAGGGCGCTTATGCCACCAAGCACCATGCCTACGCTGTTGGATTCAAACGAACTGGATTCGTAACATTGGGTTAATAGGTGACAGGGGCCGGCATGTTTGGCTTTTTCTAGCGGCATACCTGTCATGCCGCGCAACATGCGTCGTTTGATGACAACGCTAACCATTAAACTCAGTTCGACTTGTTTTTTGCGGGTATACAGTCGCCCTATGATGTAACCGATGAGTAATATGGTCCATATGGCTAACCACTGCGACCCAACGCGCCCCGACAATACGTTATTGCCGAGTATAAACCACGACAAAATGTAGAATATTGGGGTGGCCAGCAATCCAAAGGTATATCCCATTAGGTGACGCATGCCGCCTTGGGCGACGATTTCGTCAAAGACTTTGGTTTTTTCGGTGGGTGAAAATGTCCAGATGTGGTTGATGTTGACATTGCCCATCAAAGAAACAAACAGTTGTCTTTGGGCAATGGGCGATAAATCACCGGCGGCTTGTTTGAAGCAGTCAATCACGCTTTGCACTGTTTTGGTTTCGGTTGTTTGGCCGTTGGGCGTGGTGTGCTTGAGGCTATTTATAAACCCGTCGAGCAGTTGTTCGTAGCGCAGCAGTTCTAGGTTGCCTTCATGATTAAAGACTTTGAGTCCTCGTTTGCCAGTAGAGGCAACCACCAGATAAGCACATTGGTTATTGCTGTCGGTTAACCCAATAAGGCAGGCACCCAAGGTGGCAACTTCGGTTTGTAGTTGGCTAAAAGCCACTTCAACCCGTTGTGCCGCTAAGTCGATAATGGCACTTTGTTCATGCAGCCATTCGTTGGGGTTGTCGGCCATATTCCAGCGCTGTGATTGTTGCAATGCACTGTTGCCCGATCCCATGTGTGCGCCAAGCAATGTCAGGCCATCTGGCAGTGTTGCTTGTGACCAAAGCAGGTGGTCTAACATCAAGCTTTGTCCTCCGCACTTTTGCCTTGGCTAACCGAGACTCGTCGCCAATTGGCGTTGTCTAACCATTGGCTGGCAACACTGGCTTCAAAGTCGAGCAGGCGCTGTAATGGGCCGTTGTTTTTGAGCAGTTGTTCGGGGCTGCCTTGTTCGACGATTTTGCCGTTTTCAAACACTGCGATTTGATCAAATTGTAAGGCTTCTGAAACGTCATGACTGACGCAGATGAGGGTTTGCTCGCGCCATTTTTCGCGCACCGTTTTCATTAAAGCCATGCGAGTGGGTTTGTCGAGGCCTCGAAAAGGTTCGTCAAGTAATGCCAGCCTGACATTGGGTTTGTTGAGTGCCCGAGCAAGGCGTATGCGTTGTCCTTCGCCGCCAGACAATTTTGAGCCTGCTTCACCGCAATCGGTATGAATGCTGTCGGGCAGGCCTTCGATTAAGGGCCATAGGTTGGCCTCGTCAAGTACGTTGCCTATTCTGCCGGTGTTGGTGCTGCCGTAGAGGATGTTTTCGACGATGCTGTCTTTGAATAAGTAAACTTGTGGGTCTAACCAGCTGGATTGCTGACGCAAGCAGGCGATTTTTCCGGGGGTCAGTGGGTCGCCGTCGACCAGTACTTCGCCGCTGTCTAGTTGTCCAAACCCTAGTAGGCTGCTGACAAAAGTTGATTTTCCAGCGCCCGAGCCACCAACAACGGCAAGGTGGGTGGCGGGTTTTATGTTGATGTTAATTTCGTTCAATATTGAATGGCCACCGGCTGAAAACGAGGCGTCGCTAATTTGAAGGTCGATTCCGGCGGTTTGTTGGTTTTTGTTTGAGGTCAGTGGCTGGGGGTCTGCCAGCTCTATTGCATCTTCAGCACTGCTTAAGGGTTCTTGTAATCTTAAAATGGTATTTTTGACTAAAGGCACACGTTGCAGTGAATTGAGTAGTTGTTCGGCCCGAGCAGGCAATTTTAAAATCCAATAAACATAGAGAATATTTAAAGCGTGAATGGTCATGGTATTGACGGTGAGGCTTATTAAAAGAATGGCCATGCCGTAGGTGATTATGTCTTGTATGAACGACAATTTTAAGTAGGCTTGGCGTTCGTTGTTAGAGGCTGTGGCCCAGCGGGTTAATGATTCTTGTTGTTGGTTGAGTATGGTGTTTTCACCTGAGTGTACTTTAACGGTGAATAACCCCAACAGGGCATTAGAATAGTGGCGGGTGAGGGTGCCTGCAAGTGTTCGGGCCACCATGTCTTTTTGGCTCAGTATGTTTTTCGCAATCATTGGCAGGGCCAAACAAAAGAAAAAGAAAACCAGTAGAAATGGTGCGTCACCTGGGGATATATAGAGTAAGCCAGTAAAGATAATGGCGATACGAATAAATGCCATGAGGCTATCAACCACGACCTTGGGGGTTTTGGCGATGGCAGTGACCGAGTGGCAGCGTTCTATTAGGTCGGGTAGTAGGCGACTGGCGTAATATTCATCTTTGAGTTTGGGGAGTTTTTCGTACATGGCAATTCTGAATTGATCTTCAAGATGACGGGCGATTTTTCTCATTACCCAGTGCATCGCAAAACTCACCACGCCAATGCCGCAAATCAGTAGGAACATCACTAAGGCTATTTGGCTACGTAAGGTGTTCGAATCAATTAGCGATTCAAACTCAAATAACATCTTTAACGAGATTATTTGTAAGGTCAGGGTTAAGGTCACAACAATGGCCGAGAAAATAACCACAGAGGGGGTAAGCAAACCCATGGTGGTCATAAAATCAAACAGTGCGCGTAGGGGCGATAAGGTTTTGCCTGCGATTGATAGTTTGTTATTGGTTTTTTTGTTTTGTGCTTTTGTGGTTATTTTAGCGCTAGATTGGGCTTTTTTGAGTTGTTCACTGGGCCTTATTTTAAGCAGTAGCGCGCCATGGTAGAGAATTCTTCCTGTGTCGTCACTTTGACAACTCCAAAAGGATTCTGGAATGATGTCATGCCATTGTTTTGCGTCGGTATATTGATTGATTTTGGTTAAAAGCTCGCTAAAAAGTCGGTTGGCTTTTTCGCCATGATAGGTGTTGTCATGTTTGGCTAGAAAGCTGATAAACCGCAAGATTGCATCGACTTTGGCTGCGGGTTGCCAATCTAGGTCGCTGCCTTGCATGGCTTGCTCAAAGGGTGTTTGTTCTATGCCTAAAGACAATCTGAATTGCTCTAAGAACCAAGGGCGCTGCCATTGTTTAAACTTTTTGAGCCATTGCTCGGCACTGGTTTGGCTGTGGGCATTGATTTCATCGTGGTACACATACTGTTGTTGCTCGGCAAATTGTTCGGCTTTAATCCAGTAACGGCCTTGTGCTGGGTCGAGAATTTGCAACCAAGGGCCAACTTGGCGCCAAATCATTACAAAATGCGCCACATTTTGATTGCTGATCACCTGCGTGATGGCGGGTAATAAGTCGTGGTCTTTGAGGGTGATGTGGGTGGTTGGCACAACCGCTTGCTGGCAATCAAATCCTATCTCGGTAAGAACTTCTTCCATGCGGTCTATGGTCGCGCCTTTGATGTCTGTTTTACAGGCATCACGCAAGTATTCGTAGTTGTTGTCAACGCCGTAACTGTCTAGTGCGCACTTTAGTACGGCTACCTCACAGTCGCCTTCACTGGTTTGTATGACTTCTTTGGCCAGCCAGCTGCGTTTCATCGAACGTGTCATAAAGGCTTTTCCGTTTGCTTTCTAATCGAACGGTCGGTGGCGTTGAGCAATAGCATGATTGGGCTGAGCGCTTCTGTTTGAACCTCTACCGTAACGGGTTGGCCGTAGGTCAGGGGAATTTGCGAGTGTTGGTTTGGCTGTAATTCTAGCATTACGTCAACATGGCTTTTCATGCCAATTTTTGCCACGTGGCTGACATTGGCATTTAGTGAGCCATATTGGCGCCACGGAAAACCATCGACCAATATGCGGGCTTGCTGGCCATCTTTGATGTGGCCTACAGCGTCGGCTGCGTCAAATTGGCTGTGGATAAGCCAGCCGGTGGAGTTGCCTATGGTGGCAATTTGGTCGCCAATGTTTATTAAGTTGCCCGCAGTCAAAGACGCTAATTGAACCACTTCGCCATCGGTAAGGGCGGTGATGGCGTATTTTTTAACTTCTAAAATGGCGCGGGAGATGGCTCTGTTGAGTTGTTCGTGTTGGTCTTCGAGTGCCGAAAGGCGGCTGTTTATTTGGCTTATTTCAAGGTCTTGTTCGCGCGCATTGCGAGGTAATTGCAGTTCTTTGGCTTGCACTTCTAGGGCCTGGGTTTTGGCAACCGATTCGGTGCGAACCACTTCTAAGTCTTGACGTAAAACATCCATTTGTGCCACCGCAGAGGTTTTTATTAAGGTTTGGTAACCTTGTTGAATGCTTTTTTGGGTGTCGAGCATTTTTTGGGTTTGGGTTAGTTGTGCTTTAATTTTGGCTATTTGTGATTGCAGACTGCCTTCGAGTAACTCGTATTTTTGTTGAGTGAGTTGGCGTTGTTCTTTGAGTAGTGTTTGTTGTTGCTGATTAGCGGTTAATTCGTCATTGAGTTTTGATAAGGTTAGCTGCGAAGCGGTATCGTCAAGTTGTAACAGTAACTGCCCTTTGGTCACTTTCATGCCCAGTGTTAAGGCTGAGTGTTTGATGGTTGAAACAACTTCTGATTGTAGGGTAAGTGCGCCTTGTTGGTTGACTAAAGTGCCACTAACTGAGGTTCGATAAAGGTCGATTTTGCCGATAGCCGCCCAAAAAGCCAGTGAGAACAAGAACAAGCCAAGTACTAGGTGTACTACATCGAATTTTGTTGAGAGTTGCTTTTCCAGCGCGCGCTTGGAGTCTGCCAATGCAATTGCCATATAATACTGCGCCCTTTGTTTATGTTGTTTTGAACGAGTTTCTGTCTGCTTTAATGTATAACACTTTGGCGCTAATAAATCACGGTTTGGGACAAAATGGGTTTTGTTTTTGGGAGTCTGTGCTGCTTGTTTGTTTATTGGACACGCTATTGATTAATTGGTAGGCATCAAAGACACTAAGCGTACTGGTTTGTACCCTTAGTGTGCTTGGTTCGTGTTGTCGAGGGGGTTGCAGGTAGCTCAATTCCTTTTGAATATTATCCGATTATTCCCCCGTTTTTATCATCATTGGCCTCATTATTCGCCGCAGGTATCAGGGCGCCTCACAATTCCAGCGCCTAATGTTTCATCTAATACATCAAGCTCAGCGCAGCTGATTTCACTGTTACCACGTAAATCAATATTTCTTGCATTTGTCATGTTAAGTAAAACACTGATCGTGGCAATTTGATTGTTGGTCAGTTGCAAAATGTTCAACCCTGTTAAGTTAGATAGCATTGATAGGTCTTCAATTTGATTATCTTTGAGATATAACCTAGTCAGTGCCGTCAATCGTGCTAACGGTGATATATCGACTATTTGACTGTTGCGTAAATACAAGGTATTGAGACTGGTCAGGTCGCTCAAAACATCTAATGTGCTTTGGTCAAACTGGTTGCCACTGAGGCTTAAAAACTTCAATGCTTTGAAATTGGCCAATGTTTGGATATCGGTAAGTTCATTTTTTGATAGTTTCAATATCGTTAGCTTAGTCAGCTCAGTTATTGATTCAATTTCATTGACTTGATTTTGTCTTAAATCCAGCAGGTTCAAGGTTGTTAAATCGCTCAACGTAGTGATATCTGTAATTTGGTTTTTCTCTAATCGCAAAGTGCGTATTTGGTTCATCTGTGCGAGCCAAGAGACATCCACAATTTGATTGTCGTATAGATACAGTCGGGTCAGATTGGTTAAATCAACCAAGGGTGAAATATCAATAATCTGATTACCATTCAAGTATAAGGTGGCCAAATTGGTCAAATTGGCCAGTGAACTGACTTGGCTTGGATCAAAGTTATTTTCACTCAAGCTGAGAAAGGTCAATGCGCTTAAATTGGCAAGCCACGTGATGTCTTGAACGTTATTTTTGCTCAATTTGACCAGTGTTAACGCGGTTAAATCGGCCAGCGGCTGAATGTCACTGATGGTATTTCTACGTAAATCTAGTTGAGTCAATCCAATCAATTGTTCTAAGCCTGATAAATCACTGATATTTTGTGATACACAACTGAGGCTTGTTAATTGATCCACCGTTGTCCATTCGTTAGACGTTGCAGCGTCAAGTACGCAGGCTGCAAGGTTGGCGTCTGAGAATGCCAATCCAGCGATTAAAGCGAACGAGGTTTGGCTTGGATCCAAAGGATATTCATCGTTAACATCTTCAACACCGTCATTGTCATCATCGGTATCTGCGTTATTACCAATGCCATCGTTGTCGGTATCTACTGACTCGCTAGCATCCAGCGCGAAAGCATCATTCATATCCAGCACGCCATCGTTGTCATCATCAAAGTCGCAGGCATCACCGCCATCATCGGCACCATCGCTGTTGAGTTGGTCGGGATTGGCGATATAAGGGCAATTTTCTGTGCTGTCGGCAAATCCATCACCGTCGAAGTCGGCCAATTTCATCAATCCATTGCGGGCAAAGCTGCCACCACGGGTATACCAGGTGCCTTCATTAGTAGAGACGCCATCAAGTTTATAGGCGTGCAGGTAATTGTTGCCATCATAAAAATAAAATGTATTGTTGGCACCAATAATGACGTTAGACCGCCTTGAAGAACTTTCGAACAGTTTCACTGAACCATCGTGTCCTATATAAGAGTAATGATAACTATCACTAAGGAACAGATAGCCCTCATTTGTTAACGTATATCCGCTAGTCACCAAATTGCTTTTTGTTGAAATCCAGCGTAATTGTCCGTAGCGGTTTAGTGCATGGCGACGAGAACGGTAATCGCTGCCTGTAATGATATATATTTGCCCCTGTTCATCGATAATTGGCGAATAGATAATCTTATCTTTGGCATTGTACTGCCAGCGGAGCTTACCATTGGCGGTTAACGAGAGTATGTTGGCGTTTGTCGTGTGATAAATATTGCCAAAACTGTCAATGGCAGGCGCTTGGTAATTACCACTGTCATACTCAAATTGCCATTGTTCTTGGCCATCATTCGACAGAGCGTGAAGTCCATTAATACTAGCGACTATAATTTGGTTGCTTAAGCTGACGACGGGTTTACTCAAAGAGCCTGATTTTGAATCCCATTGCCACTGCTCTTTTCCTTTGTTGCTCAAAGCAAAGAGTTGTCCTTTTCTTGTACTTTGGTAAATGGTGTCGTCTGGGCCAATTGATGCAGGATGGGTCAGTGAGGTGTTTAAGTCATTGGTCCAGAGCAATTGTCCTGTATTGTCAACGGCATAGATAACGCCATTTTCTGTTGTGCATAGAATATTACCTTGATTGTCTATTACTGGGTGAGAAACCACTGTTTGTTCAAGCGTCACGTTCCAAATTAACTGCCCAGTATTGTCAATTGCGACCAGTGTATTTTTATTATTATCGCCGAATTTTTCAAGGTAAGCATAGATAACACCGTCATTGTCCATGACCATTTCACCGGTGAAACTACCGTGACGGACTGTAAACAGTGATTGCGGCGTTGACAGTTGCTGGGGCATCGAATAGCGATCGTGTGGGTTGGTGTTGCTTTCAAATTCATTAAAATTTGAATAACCGTCACCATCGGCATCGATAATGCCATCAGCACTGGATAGCGGATTTAAGCCATAGTGTATTTCCCATGTATCGGCCATGCCGTCATTATCATCGTCGAAATCACAAACATCACCTTCATCGTCTAAGGACGCATGATTTAGTTGATGCGTATTGGCCACCCACGGGCAGTTATCAAGGGCGTTGGTGATATTGTCGCCATCGAAGTCGTTTGAATCGAGATTGGTGGCGATATACCCGGTTCTTTGACTGTTAAAACCGGCTACTGGCCAAGGTGATTGGGCTAATCCGGCAGAGGAGGTGTTTAAGGCTAGGGCTATTTTTTGGTAATTTCCTGAGGTGACGTATAATACGCCATCGTCACTTAAACTTAATTCGTTGCCAAAGTCCGAATCGGCATTGTATTGCCATGCAACCTCACCAATGGCGTTTAATGCGACGACCCCTACATTTCGTTGGCTTACGTAAACTATGCCGTCGAGGCCTAATAAAATATTGTTGACACGAACAGAATCGTTTAATTGATTTCGCCACAAAGGCTTGCCGGTATTGGTCAGGGCGATAACCCGACCATCACTGGTACCAAAATAGACTGCGCCGTTGTTGCCAACGACAAACCCCGTTTCACTCACTGTCTTGGGTGATTGAGTTGAACCAAAGTCGAAACTCCAAATCTGTTTGCCTTGCGGGTCTATTGCATAAACGAAACCTTCTGGGGTGCTCAGGTAGATTTCATTTTTAGTGCCCGGTGCAAGGTGTATTTCACGCTTTTGATTGTTAGACACAGACATCTCACGATGCCATCGTTTTGTGCCTTGGCTATCAATTGCCACTAAGCCTGATTCGTCTGTTGCATAAAAACCACCATCGGGTTGCACCATTATCCGACCAAACAATGCTTTATCTTTATTGATTTCTATGGTTTTGAGCAGTTTTCCTTGTAGTGTGTATAGTTTTACACTGCCTTTTTCGGTGCCGACATAAAGTGTGTTATCGGGTCCAAGTGTGATTGAACTGGTAAAGCTATTTGGCGTGCCCGCGAACTGTTTCCATCGTTTTATGCCTTGTGAGTCTAAGGAGACAAAATGGCCATTCCTATCGATAAAATAGAGGTTGTTTTGAGCATCCATCACACCAGGCCAGACCGTATTAAGAATACCTCTGTCAGAGGCTTCCATACTGCGTAGCAATTCGCCTTGGCCGTCTAGTACTAATATTTCTCCCCTGTTATTAGGTACGTACAATAGCCCTTCATTGTCTAGCAGAGTCGCGCCATAGGCGTAACTTGATGATTCAGTTGTATAAGACCATTTAACTGTGCCTGGGCCTTGCGGATAGTTGTTTGGGTCGTTGGCGTCGGTTTGGGCTAGGAACTCTTCGAGGTTGGTAAAACCATCGCCATCGCTATCCGCTGTTGCATCACTGGCATCAGTACTGTCTAGGCCGTTGGCTTGCTCAAAGCTGTCGCTCATCGAATCGCCATCATCATCTGGGTCGGCGTTGTTGCCGATACCATCACCATCGGTGTCTAGGTGTTCTGTAGAATCGAATGGCATTTGGTCGATATCGTCTGGGTATTGGTCGCCATCGTCGTCTGTATCAACGTTATTGCCTAGACCGTCGCCATCG